>NZ_JBZAYE010000642.1:0-4001 GCF_058244205.1 Variovorax sp. 20P10.2.4 | reverse complement strand
GGTCGCCACATCGGGCACCTTGATGCCGGCGCCACGCTTCGGCGGCTCCGAGACCTTGAGCGTCTTCAGGCGCGGCTTGACGTCCACGCCGAGGTCCTCGGGCTTGAAGGTGTCGAGCTGCTTCTTCTTGGCCTTCATGATGTTGGGCAGCGTGACGTAGCGCGGCTCGTTGAGGCGCAGGTCGGTCGTGATGACGGCCGGCAGCGTGAGCGAGACGGTCTCGAGGCCGCCGTCGACTTCACGGGTCACGTTGGCCTTGTCGCCGGCGACTTCGACCTTCGAGGCGAAGGTGGCTTGCGGCAGGTCGGCCAGCGCGGCCAGCATCTGGCCGGTCTGGTTGGCATCGTCGTCGATAGCTTGCTTGCCAAGAATGATGAGCGAGGGCTGTTCCTTGTCGACCAGCGCCTTGAGCAGCTTGGCGACGGCCAGCGGCTGCAGCTCTTCCGAGGTCTCGACCAGGATGCCGCGGTCGGCGCCGATGGCCATCGCGGTCCGCAGGGTTTCCTGCGACTTGGCGTCGCCGCACGAAACGGCGATGACCTCGGTCACCACGCCCTTTTCCTTCAACCGCACGGCCTCTTCGACGGCGATCTCGTCGAAGGGGTTCATGCTCATCTTGACGTTGGCGATGTCCACGCCCGTGCCGTCGCTCTTGACGCGCACCTTCACGTTGTAGTCGACGACCCGTTTGACAGGCACAAGAACCTTCATTGACTTGACTCCATTGGGATTGCAAAAAGGGGGCTTCGAGAGCAACCGGTCATTCTAGGACGCGACCTTTGCCGTCTCTGATCTGATTCCGATTCACGCCGCGGGGCGAAAAAAGAACGGTCGTGCTTTTCCTCGATTATAGAGCAGCGTCCGCCGGCGGCGAAATCCCGGGCGGCAGCGACTCGACGCGCAGCACGCGCTGCGGATAGGGAATGTCGATCTTCGCGGCGCGCAGGCCGTCGAGGATCGCGACGTTGATCGCCGAGCGCAGGTTGTCCTTGCCCTTGTCGGGATCGGCAACCCAGAAGTTCAGCGTGAACTCCAGCCCGTCGGGCGCGAAGTTCATGAGGAAGGCCACCGGCGCCGGGTCGGTCATCACGCGCGACTGGGCCTTGGCGGCATCGCAGAGGATGGCCTGCACCTGCGCCACGTCGCTCTCGTAGCCGACCACGATGCTGGTCGTGATGTTGAACTTGCGGTCCGCGATCGAGAGGTTCTCCACGCGCGAGGTGATCAGCGACTCGTTCGGCACGATCGCCTCGCGGCCGTTGCCGGCGCGGATCAGCGTGTAGCGGGTCTTGATGTCGGTGATGCGGCCCTCGAAGGTGTCGACCTTGACGTTGTCGCCGATGCGGATCGAGCGCTCGAGCAGGATCACGAAGCCGCTGACGTAGTTGGCCGCCAGCTTCTGCAGGCCGAAACCCAGGCCGACGCCGAGCGCGCCGCCGAGCACCGACAGCGCCGTGAGGTCCACGCCCACCGCCGACAACGCGAACAGCAGGCCCACGAGCAGCAGCAGCGCGCGCACCGCGTTCGACGCCACCTTGCGCATCGACAGGTCGGTGACGGCCTCGCGCAGGATGCGCTTCTCGATCGTCGAGGCGATCCACAGCGCGATCACCAGCACCAGGCCGGCCGACAGCGCGCCCTGGATGATGGTCTGCAGGCTCACCTTGGTCTTGCCGAAGGCCAGCGTGATGTCGTCGAGCTCGGCCAGCACCGGCGGCAGCAGGCCGATGATCCAGAGCACGGCCGCGAGCCAGGCCAGCCACGAGATGGTGCGCTCGAGCAGCCGCACGAGGTTGGAAGCCGGGAACACGGCGCGCAGCACGCGCGCGAACAGCCGGATGACGGCCAGCGACAGGAACACCGAGACGCCAATGCGCAGCACCAGGATGGTCTGGTACTCGGCCACCAGCCGCCGCGCGAGCTCGGCGAACACCAGCGCCATGAGCGGGAACAGCACGCCGTCGAAGGTGCGCTCGCCGAACCAGATCGAGTCCTTGGGCTGGTCGCGCCCGAACCAGCGGCAGATGCCCCAGGCCAGGGCGATGCAGGCGGCGAGCGCGGCCAGCTCGATGGCGATGCCGCGCGCATCGACCTGCGCGAGTCGTTGGGTGAAGTCGTTGAAGTTCATCTCTTGCAGCAAAAGGGGCCGGGCCCACACACGGCGCGCTCGGCGCACCACCGGGGTGCGCCCGCGCCCTTCGGATCAGAGGTCGGCCAGCACCCGGATGTGCGCTTCCACGCTGCGCGCGAGCGCGTCGAGGTTGTAGCCGCCCTCGAGCATCGAGACGATGCGTCCGCGCGAATGGCGGCGCGCCACGTCGCGGATGCGGTCGGTGATCCAGGCGAAGTCGTTCTCGTTGAGACCAAGTTGCCCGAGATCGTCTTCCCGGTGCGCATCGAAACCCGCGCTCACGAACACCATCTGCGGCCGGAACGCCTCGAGCCGGGGCATCCAGATCGCCTCGATCATCTCGCGCACGTCCATGCCCTTGGTGTAGGCCGGGATCGGCAGGTTGAGCATGTTCGACGCCGGATGCTCGGTGCCGCTGTAGGGATAGAAGGGGTGCTGGAAGAAGCCGACCATCAGCACGCGCGGATCGTCCGACAGGATGTTCTCGGTGCCGTTGCCGTGGTGCACGTCGAAGTCGACCACGGCCACGCGGTCGAAGCCGTGCACCTCGAGCGCATGGCGCGCCGCGATCGCGACGTTGTTGAGGAAGCAGAAGCCCATCGCCTGCTCGCGGCAGGCATGGTGGCCAGGCGGCCGCACGGCGCAGAAGGCGTTCTCGACCTCGCCGGCGATCACCGCGTCGGTGGCGGCGATGGCCGCCCCAGCGGCGCGCCGGGCCGCCAGCAGCGTGAAGCGGTTGAGCGCGGTGTCGGGGTCGATGTGCGCATGGTCGGGGCCGCCGACCGGCTCGTCGGCCACCAGCCGCTGGTGCAGCGCCTCGAGGTATTCGACGTGTTCGGTGCTGTGCGCCCGGGTGATCTGCGGCAGCGTGGCCAGCGGGACGTCGCGCCGCTCGAGCGCGTCGCCGACGCCGGTGGCCAGCAGCCGGTCCTCGATGGCATCCAGGCGCTCGGGGCATTCGGGATGACCCCGGCCCATGTCGTGCTTCCAGCAGTCGCGATGAGTGAAGTAACCGGTCTTGCCCATGTCTCGGTGTCGCGTCTAGACCTCACGCGGCGCGGGGCTGCCGGGTCTTACGGTATCGTTTGCATATGGATACAAATATGGACGTTGCCGCGAAGCTTGCCACTTTGCTGAGCCAGCTTAACACGGTGATCGTGGGCAAGGAGGCCCAGGTGCGCGACTGCGTGGCCTGCCTGCTCGCTGGCGGCCACCTGCTGATCGAGGACGTGCCCGGGGTCGGCAAGACCACGCTGGCCCATGCGCTCTCGCACACCTTCGGCCTGCAGTTCTCGCGCGTGCAGTTCACGGCCGACCTGATGCCGGGCGACCTCTCGGGCGTGGCGATCTACGACCGCGGCCAGCAGGCCTTCGTGTTCCATCCGGGTCCGATCTTCTCGCAGGTGCTGCTGGCCGACGAGATCAACCGCGCCAGCCCCAAGACCCAGAGCGCGCTGCTCGAGGCGATGGAGGAGAAGCAGGTGACCATCGAGGGCGAGACCCGCCCCCTGCCCACCCCCTTCTTCGTGATCGCCACGCAGAACCCGCAGGACCAGCTCGGCACCTTCGCGCTGCCCGAGTCGCAGCTCGACCGCTTCCTGATGCGCATCTCGCTCGGCTACCCCGACCGCGCCGCCGAGCGCCAGCTGCTGTCCGGTATCGACCGCCGCGAGATGCTGGCCACCCTGCCCGCGCTGCTCACGCCCGGCGAGCTGACCGCGCTGCAGCAGCGCGTGCAGCAGGTGCACGCGGCCGAGCCGCTGCTGAACTACGTGCAGGACCTGATCGCCGCCACCCGCTCGGGCCGCTGGTTCCTGCAGGGCCTGTCGCCGCGCGCCGGCATCGCCGTGCTGCGCGCCGCCAAGGCCCA
>NZ_JBZAYE010000641.1:0-4012 GCF_058244205.1 Variovorax sp. 20P10.2.4 | reverse complement strand
GCGCCGCCATCCCGACCGCAGCCTCGCCGTGACCTCGGCCGAGCTGCCGCTGTGGGCGCAGCGCACGCGCGCGGGCTTCAGCACCTGGTACGAGCTCTTTCCGCGTTCGGCCTCGCCCGAGCCCGGCCGCCATGGCACCTTCCGCGACGTCGAGACGCGGCTGCCCGCCATCGCCGCGATGGGCTTCGACGTGCTCTACATGCCGCCGATCCATCCGATCGGCCGCGAGCAGCGCAAGGGCCCGAACAACACGCTGGTGGCCGGCCCCGACGACGTGGGCAGCCCCTGGGCCATCGGTGCCAAGGAAGGCGGGCACAAATCGATCCTGCCCGCGCTCGGCACGCCCGAGGACTTCCGCCACCTGGTGCAGGCCGCGAACGCGCAGGGCATCGAGATCGCGCTCGACATCGCCTTCCAGTGCGCGCCCGACCATCCCTACGTGAAGGAACACCCCGAGTGGTTCCGCCGCCGGCCCGACGGCAGCGTGCAGTACGCGGAGAACCCGCCGAAGAAGTACCAGGACATCTATCCCTTCCACTTCGAAAGCGATGACTGGCGCGCGCTGTGGGCCGAGCTCAAGAGCGTGCTCGACCACTGGATCGGCGAGGGCGTGCGCATCTTCCGCGTCGACAACCCGCACACCAAGTCCTTCGCGTTCTGGCAATGGGCGATCGGCGAGGTCAACCGCGAGCACCCCGAGGTGATCTTCCTGGCCGAGGCCTTCACGCGGCCGAAGGTGATGCACCGGCTCGCGAAGCTGGGCTTCACCCAGTCCTACACCTACTTCACCTGGCGCACCGGCAAGGCCGAGCTGGTCGAATACTTCACCGAGCTGTCGAGCGGCCCGGGCGCCGACTACTTCCGCCCCAACGCCTGGCCCAACACGCCCGACATCCTGCACGAGCAGCTGCAGGCCGGCGATGCGCCGACCTACATGGCGCGGCTGGTGCTCGCGGCCACCCTCGCGGGCAGCTACGGCATCTACGGGCCGGCCTACGAGCTGCGCGAGCACCGCCCGCGCGAGCATGGCAGCGAGGAGTACCTCGACTCCGAGAAGTACCAGCTGCGGCACTGGAACCACGACGACCCCGAGAGCCTCGCGCCCTTCATCGCGCGCGTGAACCGCATCCGCCACGATAACCCCGCGCTGCAGACGCACCGCGGCGTGCGCTTCCTGCCGGTCGAGAACGACATGCTGCTGGCCTATGCGCGCGAGTCCGTGCCCGACAACGACGAAGCCGAGGCCAACGTGGTGATCGTCGCGGTCAACCTCGATCCGCACCAGGCGCAGTCGGGCTGGATCCACCTCGACCCGGCCAGCATCGGCGTCGGCCCCGACGAGGAGTTCCAGGTGCACGACCTGCTGACCAACCAGCGCTACACCTGGCGCGGCCACCACCACTACGTGAAGCTCGATCCGCACAGCGTGCCCGCCCACATCCTCGTGGTGCGCCGGCGCGTGCGCAGCGAGCGCGATTTCGATTACTTCCTCTGAGGGAGAGAGCGATGAATGCACCCGTCTCGCGCATCGCGCTGGAAACCGTCGAGATCGACAACAGCGACGATCCGCTGTGGTACCGCGATGCGGTGATCTACCAGCTCAACGTCAAGGCCTTCTTCGACACCAACAACGACGGCGTCGGCGACTTCAAGGGCGTGACAGCGAAGCTCGACTACGTGAAGGAGCTGGGCGTCAACACGATCTGGCTGATGCCCTTCTATCCCTCGCCGCTGCGCGACGACGGCTACGACATCTCGGCCTACGAGGACGTGAACCCGCAGTTCGGCACGCTCGACGATTTCCGCGAGATGCTCGACGAGGCCCACAAGCGCGGGCTGCGCGTGATCACCGAGCTGGTCATCAACCACACCTCGAGCGAGCACCCGTGGTTCCAGGCCGCGCGCAAGGCGCCGCCGGGCTCGCCCGAGCGCGATTTCTATGTGTGGAGCGACACCGACCAGCTCTACCAGGGCACGCGGATCATCTTCACCGACACCGAGACCTCGAACTGGTCGTGGGACCCGGTGGCCAAGGCCTACTACTGGCACCGCTTCTTCAGCCACCAGCCCGACCTGAACTTCGACAACCCGGCGGTGCTGGAGGCGGTGCTCAAGGTCATGCGCTTCTGGCTCGACATGGGCGTGGACGGCTTCCGGCTCGACGCGATCCCCTACCTGGTGGAGCGCGACGGCACCAGCAACGAGAACCTGCCCGAGACGCACGCGGTGATCAAGAAGCTGCGCGCGGCGATCGACGCCGAGTACAAGAACCGCTTCCTGCTGGCCGAGGCCAACATGTGGCCCGAGGACGTGCGCGAGTACTTCGGCGACGGCGACGAGTGCCACATGGCCTACCACTTCCCGCTGATGCCGCGCATGTACATGGCGATCGCGCAGGAGGACCGGCACCCGGTGGTCGAGATCCTGCAGCAGACGCCCGACATCCCCGACGGCTGCCAGTGGGCGATCTTCCTGCGCAACCACGACGAGCTCACGCTCGAGATGGTGACCAGCAAGGAGCGCGACTACATGTACAACATGTACGCGGCCGACCAGCGCGCGCGCATCAACCTCGGCATCCGCCGGCGGCTGGCGCCGCTGATGGAGAACGACCTCGACCGCGTGAAGCTCATGAACGGCATGCTGCTGTCGATGCCGGGCTCGCCGATCATCTACTACGGCGACGAGATCGGCATGGGCGACAACGTGTTCGTGGGCGACCGCAACGGCGTGCGCACGCCGATGCAGTGGAGCCCCGACCGCAACGCCGGCTTCTCGCGCGCCGATCCGCAGCGCCTGTACCTGCAGCCGATCATGGACGCCATGTTCGGCTACGAGGCGCTCAACGTGGAGGCGCAGGCGCGCGACGCGAGCTCGCTCTTGAACTGGACCCGCCGCATGCTCGCGGTGCGCAAGACCAGCCATGCCTTCGGGCGCGGCCGGCGCCGCTTCCTCAAGCCCGGCAACCGCAAGATCCTGGCCTACGTCAGCGAGTACGACGACGACATCATCCTGACGGTGTTCAACCTGTCGCGCGCGGCGCAGCCGGTCGAGCTCGACCTCGCGGCCTTCAAGGGCCGCGTGCCGGTGGAGATGCTCGGGCGCGCGCCGTTCCCGCCGATCGGCGAGCTGCCCTACCTGCTCACGCTGGCCTCGTACGGCTTCTACTGGTTCAAGCTCACGCTCGACGCCGAGATGCCGGTGTGGCACCAGGAGGGCGTGGCGCTGCAGGAGCAGCCGACGCTGGTGCTGTTCGACGGCTGGGACAGCTTCTTCCGCGAGCGCGTGATGCCGTGGCGCATCGGCATGGCCGAGCGCATGCGCACGCAGTTCGAGACCGACACGCTGCCGCGCCACATCGAGATCCAGCGCTGGTATGCCTCCAAGGGCGAGACCATCGAGCGCGCGCGGCTGGCCGACCACGCGGTGTGGGAGGACGGCGCCGACCGCTACCTGCTGCCGCTGTTCGACCTCGAGGGCCCGCGCGAGAGCGCCACCTACTTCATGCCGCTGACCCTGGCCTGGGAGGAGCGCGAGGAGGAACGCATGAACCGCCTCGCGCAGGCCGGCCTCGCGAAGGTGCGCCAGCAGGCCCAGGTGGGACTGATGGGCGACGCCTTCTACGACGAGCCCTTCTGCCGCGCACTGGTGCGCACCATCGTGCAGGGGCTGGAGCTGCCGACGGCCGCGGGCCGGCTGCACTTTCGCCCCACGGCGGCGTTCGCGAAGCTCGGGCTGGACATCGATGCACTGCCGGTGGGCCGGCCGAGCGCGCAGAGCAGCAACACGGTGGTGACGCTCAACGACACGCTGTTCCTCAAGGGCTACCGCCGGGTGCGCTGGGGCATCAACCCCGAGCTCGAGATGGGCCGCTTCCTGACCGACGTGGTGCAGTACGCCAACTGCGTGCCGGTGCTCGGCGCGCTCGAGTACGTGGGCAACGACGGCCGGGTGATGGCGCTCGCGATGGTGCAGTCGTACATGGCGAACCAGGGCGACGGCTGGACCTTCA
>NZ_JBZAYE010000640.1:0-4037 GCF_058244205.1 Variovorax sp. 20P10.2.4 | reverse complement strand
GGGATCGCGGGCGGCGGCGGATTGAACGGCGCCACCGGCACCGGCGGCACCACCGGCACGCTGGGCCGCGCGGGCGGCACGGCCACCGCGTTCGGATCGGCCTGCGTGGTCGATGGGGCCGGCACCGCGGGCACGCTGCCGTTCTTCGCCAGCGTGGCGTTGATGGCGTCCATGTCGGCCACGGTCAGCGTGCCGTTGGCCTGGCGCAGCTTCAGGTTGCCCAGCAGCACGTTGTAGCGCGCCTGCGCGAGGTCGCGCTTGGTCTGGTAGAGCTGGCTCTGCGAATTGAGCACGTCGATGTTGATGCGCACGCCCACCTGGTAGCCCAGGCGGTTGGCGTCGAGCGCGCTCTGGCTCGAGGCCTCGGCGGCCTCGAGCGCCTTGACCTGGCCCGCGCCCGAGACCAGCCCGAGGTAGGCCGCGCGCGTGGCCTGCGCCACGTTGCGGCGCGTGCCGTCGAGCACGCTGCGCGACTGGTCCTCGAGGGCCAGCGTTTCCTTGATGCGGTTCTCGGTCGCGAAGCCCGCGAACAGCGGCAGGTTGAAGGTCACGCCCACGGTGGCGGCGTTGATGCGCGTGCCCACGGTGCTGGTGCTGGTGCCGTTCGGGTTGCGCGTGACGTTGTAGCCGAGGTTGGCGTCCAGCGTGGGCTTGTGGCCGGCGCGCGCCTTCTCGATCTCGAGGCCCGCCACGTCGACGCCGAGCTGCGCCTGGCGGATCGCCGGGTGGCCCGCATCGGCCTGCGAGACCCAGGCCTCGATGTCGGCCGGCTGCGCGGTCGGCAGCACCACCGGCACGGCCAGCGGCACCGGCACGCTGCCGGGGCGGCCGACCAGCTGGTCGAGCACGATTTTCTTCACGCGCAGGTCGTTCTCGGCCGCGATCTCCTGCGCCACCACGAGGTCGTAGCGGGCCTGGGCCTCGCGCGAGTCGGTGATGGTGGAGGTGCCGACCTCGAAGTTGCGCTTGGCCGAGGCGAGCTGCTCGGACACGGCCGCCTTCTGCGCGCGCACCAGCGACAGGCTGTCCTGGCTCGCGAGCACGTCGAAATAGGCCTGGCTCACGCGTACGATCAGGTCCTGCTCGGCGATGGTGAACACCGACTGCGCGATCTCGGCCTGGCGCTTGCCCTGCTCCCAGGTGGCCCAGTTGGCGGGCCGGTACAGCGGCTGGGTGGCGTTGATGCCGACGTTCTGCTGCGTGAAGTCGCGCGAGGAACTGCCCTGCTGGTTGCCCGTGATGACGTCGATGTCGAGGTTGTTGCGGTTCACGCCCGCGCTGAGCCCCACGGCCGGCAGGATGCCGGCCTTGGCCTGCGCCGCGCGCGCCACGCTGGCGTCGTACTGGGCGCGCGCGCCCTGGTAGGTGGCATCGAAGCCGCGCGCCGATTCGTAGAGTTCGTTCAGTGTCTGGCCCTGGGCCGGCGATGCGAGCAGCGTGGCAAGAAGGCTTGCGATGGCTGCGGAAAGAGGCAGGAGCCGGGGCCTGGGAGGCATTGAAAGTCCTTGGGAGCGGAAGAATCAGTAGCGCGGCACGGCGGGGTCGTGCTGCGCGGACCAGGCGTCGATGCCGCCGGCCACGTTGGCCAGTTGCGCAAAGCCGTTCTGGTGCAGGAAGGCGGCCACGCGCTGGCTGCGGGCGCCGTGGTGGCACAGGCAGGCGATGCGCTGGTTCTCGTCGAGCTCGGACAGGCGCGCGGGGATCTCGTTCATCGGGATCGCCAGCAGCGTGAAGCCCGCCGGGGCGACGCTCGCGGTCTGCAGCTCCCAGGGCTCGCGGACGTCGAGCAGCACGGCGGGTGCGTCGGCGTCCTGTGCAAACCAGGCGGCGAGGTCGGCGGGGCGGACTTGATCGATCATGCGGCCGGCCCGATCAGAACGCGAAGCGCGACGGCTCGGGGAAGTTCAAAAGGCGCGGCGCCACCGTGTCCCAGGGCTGGATCGTGTCCCACTTGCTTTCGCTGCTGCGGGTCACGAAGTGGGCGCGCATCATGGGCTCGTCGCCGACGATCGCCGCCAGGCGGCCGCCGACCTTGAGCGAGCCGAGCAGGTTCTGCGGAATGCGCGCGACCGAGCCGCTGAGCACGATCACGTCGAAGCTCGGGCCGCTGGGCAGCGGCACGGCGCCGTCGGCATGGCGCACCTCGACATTGGTCACGCCGTTCTGGCGCAGGGTCTCGGCGGCGCGGGCGGCGAGCTCGGGATTGATTTCGAGCGACAGCACCTTGGCGGCGCGGGCGCCGAGCAGGGCGGCCATGAAGCCGGAGCCGGTGCCGACCTCGAGCACCGATTCGTGCTTCTGGATGTGCAGGTCCTGCAGCGTGCGCGCCTCGACCTTGGGCGACAACATGAATTCGCCGGGCACCGAGCCGTCGAGCAGCGGCAGTTCCATGTCGAAGAAGGCCAGCGCGCGGTGCGCCTCGGGCACGTAGTCCTCGCGGCGGATCACCGCCAGCAGGTCGAGGATTTCCAGGTCCAGCACATCCCAGGGGCGGATCTGCTGTTCGATCATGTTGAAGCGCAAGCGCTCGAGGGTGGGGGCGGTGCTCATGGGTTTTCCTTCTGGGGGCGGGTCAGGACAAACCTTCAATTTTAGGCGGCACCCGACGGGCCAGCGGCTTCGTCGGGTTCCGCCTGCGCCCGCGGCTGGGTGCTGAGGCCGTAGAGCACCACGTCGGCCTGCATCTCGATGTACTTGAGCGGGTCGAAGTTGTCGCCCTCGTCGACGCACAGGTTGGCCGAGTGCTTCCAGAGCATCAGGAAGATCATTGGCGCGACCACCGAGTAGATGGTGTGGTCGACGTCGACCGGCCGGAACTCGCCGCGGTCGATGCCGCGCTGGATGATGCGCCGAAGCAACGCATGGCCCGGCCGCACCACCTCCTGGCGGTAGAAGTCCGCCAGCTCGGGGAAGTTGGCGCCTTCGCTCATCATCAGCTTGGTGAGGCCCGAGGCCTGGGTCAGGCCCACGCGCTCCCACCACACGCGCATGCAGTAGCGCAGCATCTGGGCCGTGGTGCCCTCGAAGGTCTCGAATTCCTGGTTCCACTCGGTGAAGCGGCCGCCGAGGTTCTCGACCACCACGGCCTTGAACAGCTCTTCCTTGCTCGGGAAATAGAGGAACAACGTGCCCTTGGAGACGCCGGCACGCACCGCCACTTCTTCCGAGCGGGTGGCGGCATAGCCCTTCTCGACGAACAGATCGAGCGCCGCCGCCAGCAGTTCGCCGGGGCGCGCCTCCTTGCGCCGCTCGCGCTTGGCGCGGACCGGGCAGATCTTGTCGGCAAGGAATCGGGGAGTGGGCATTGTTTAATGACTCGCGGGTTAGTAATGTAGTGAGCCGCATCGAATGCGTCAAGCCGCGACAATATCGGGTTCCCTTGTCAGTCCGTTCCTGGAGTCCCCCATGACCTCTTCGCCTTCCACCACCGAAACCATCGTGCTCGGCGGCGGCTGCTTCTGGTGCACCGAGGCGGTGTTCGACCGCGTGCAGGGGGTGGTCGACGTGGAATCGGGCTATTCGAACGGCCAGACGGTCAATCCCAGCTACGAGCAGGTCTGCACCGGCCGCACCGGCCACAACGAGGTGGTGAAGCTGACTTTCGACCCGGCGCAGATCGCCCTGCGCGAGATCCTCGAGATCTTCTTCGTGGTGCACGACCCCACGACGCTCAACCGCCAGGGCAACGACGTCGGCACCCAGTACCGCAGCGGCATCTACTACACGACCGAGGCGCAGAAGCAGGTGGCCGACGACGTCATCCGCGAGATCGAGGCCGGCAAGACCTATGCCTCGCCGGTGGTGACCGAGGTCAAGCCGCTCGACAACTACTCGACCGCCGAGGCCTACCACCAGGACTACTTCCTGAACCACCCGAACCAGGGCTACTGCGCCTTCGTCGTGGGACCGAAGGTCGAGAAGTTCCAGAAGACCTTCGCCGCGCGCGTCAAGGCCTGATCCTCTTTCCGCCGCGCCCGTGCACCTCGCCCTTTCGTCCGGCCCGACCCGCTCGCAGCGCGCGCTCGTCTTCGCGCTGG
>NZ_JBZAYE010000064.1:0-20282 GCF_058244205.1 Variovorax sp. 20P10.2.4 | reverse complement strand
GGCGAAGCTGCCCGTGTCGCGCGTCATCCGAACTGGGCTTCGACGAAGCCCTGCAGCGCGCTCGCCATGTCGGGGTCGTCGGTCAGCGCGCGCGTCATCGTCATCTCGCAGCTCTCGCGCGGCGTCACGCCGTCGCGGATCAACACGCCCGCGTAGATCAGCATGCGCGTCGACACGCCCTCGTCGAGCCCGCGGTGCTTGAGTTCGCGCGAGCAGTGCGCGACGGCCACCAGCTTCGCGGCCAGCGCGGTGTCGATGCCGGCCTCGTGCGCCACGATCTCGGCCTCGAGCGCGGCGTCGGGATAGTCGAACTCCAGCGCCGCGAAGCGCTGGCGCGTCGAGGGCTTGAGGTCCTTGGCGCTGCTCTGGTAGCCGGGGTTGTACGACACCACGAGCTGGAAATCGGGATGCGCGCGCACCAGCTCGCCCTTCTTGTCGAGCGGCAGGATGCGGCGCGCATCGGTCAGCGGATGGATCACCACCGTCGTGTCCTGCCGCGCCTCCACCACCTCGTCGAGGTAGCAGATGCCGCCATGGCGCACCGCCAGCGTCAGCGGCCCGTCGTGCCAGGCCGTGCCGTCGGCGTCGAGCAGGTAGCGCCCGACCAGGTCCGAGGCCGTCATGTCTTCGTTGCAGGCCAGCGTCACCAGCGGCCGGCCCAGCGACCACGCCATGTGCTCGACGAAGCGCGTCTTGCCGCAGCCGGTCGGCCCCTTGAGGATCAGCGGCATGCGGTGGCGCCAGGCCTGCCGGTACAGCGCCACCTCGTTGCCCGCGGGCCGGTAGAAGGGCTCGGACTCGATGCGCCAGGCCGCGAGCGGATCGTGCACGGGTGCGTTCATGGCGTGGCGAGCAGTTCCCGCAGGGCGTCGTCGATGAAGCGGGTGTCCACCGGGCTGCTGCCGCCGCCCGCGAAGTGGCCCCACACGCCCGGGATCGGCCGGTACTCGGCGTTCGGCATCTGCGCCACCTCCCATTCGTTGTCGGCGGCCGGAAAGTAAAGGTCGCGCTCGGCCGGCATCACGATCGCGCGCGCGCGGATCGCGCCCAGCGCCTTCTTGAAGTCGCCGCCGAACACCGGGTTGGCGCTGATGTCGCCGTGCTGCCACGACCACAGCATCGCGAGCAGGTTGTTCGCATCCTTCTTCAGGAAGAAGCCCTCCCAGTAGCCGACCAGGAAGTCCTCGAGCGAGCTGAAGCCCAGTTCGCGCCACAGCTCCTGCCGGTAGAAGGGCTGCGACAGGCCCCAGCCCGCATAGACGCGTCCCACCGCGCGCAGCCCGCGCGTCGGCGGCGTCGTGTACCAGCCGCCGTTCCAGGCCGCGTCGCTGGTGAGCGCCGCCTTCACGCCCTCGAGGAACACGATGTTGTGCGGTGCCGTCCTGGCCGAGCCGCAGAAGGGCGCGATGCGCTCGACCATCTCGGGGTAGAGGCAGCCCCACTGGTTGGTCTGCTGCGCGCCCATCGACCAGCCCACCACCAGCGCGATGCGCTCGATGCCGAACTGCTCGGTCACCAGCCGGTGCTGCAGCCTCACGTTGTCGTAGAGCGTCACGTGCGGGAAGCGCGCCAGGTCGTAGGGCGGCGGCGTGTTGCTCGGCGAGGACGACAGGCCGTTGCCCAGCATGTTGGGCACGATGATGAAGTACTTCGCCGGGTCGAGCGCCATGCCCTCGCCGATCAGCCACTCGTTGTCGTGGTGCTGGCCCGAGTACCAGGTCGGGTAGACGACGACGTTGCTCTTGTCGGCATTCAGCGTGCCGTAGGTCTTGTAGGCGAGCTTCGCGCCGCGCAGGGTGGCGCCCCGCTGCAGCACGACGTCGCCGAGCTCGAAGATCTGGTGATCCATGGGGCGGCGCTTCAGCGGTGCTTGGCCGGCTCGTTCGGAATCCCCTCGATCGGGCACTCGGGCGTGCCCACGGTGCTGCGCGTGAACGACTCCACCCTCTCGCGCGTGCCCTCGGGGTCGTTGATCCACTGGGTGTAGAAGTTGTAGGGGCAGGTCGCCACGCCCTTGTCGCCGTCGCCCGAGTTGATGGTGCCGGTGTAGCCGCGGTGCACCAGCTTGAACAGGTGGTTCTGCGACTGGCCGTTGCGCCGCGCGTCGCGGATCAGGCCCATCGAGAGCTCGGCGTAGTTGATGCCCATCTCCTCCTCGCCGCATTCGCCGAGCGTGCGGCCGTCGAAGCCGATCAGCGCCGAGTGGCCGAAGTACGAGTACACGCCGTCGAAGCCGGCCGCGTTGGCCACCGCCACGTAGGTGTTGTTCATGAAGGCCATGGCCTTCGACACCAGGATCTGCTGTTCCTTGGCAGGGTACATGTAGCCCTGGCAGCGGATGATCAGCTCGGCGCCGCGCATCGCACAGTCGCGCCAGATCTCGGGGTAGTTGCCGTCGTCGCAGATGATCAGGCTCATCTTCATGCCCTTGGGGCCTTCGCTGACGTAGGTGCAGTCGCCCGGGTACCAGCCCTCGATCGGCACCCACGGCATGATCTTCCTGTACTTCTGGACGATCTCGCCCTGGTTGTTCATGAGGATCAGCGTGTTGTAGGGCGCCTTGTTCGGATGCTCCTCGTGGCGCTCGCCGGTCAGCGAGAACACGCCCCAGACGTTGGCGCGCCGGCAGGCGTCGGCGAAGATCGCGGTCTCCTCGCCGGGCACCGAGGCGGCGGTGTCGTACATCTCCTTGGCGTCGTACATGATCCCGTGCGTGGAGTACTCGGGAAAGATCACCAGGTCCATGCCCGGCAGGCCTTTCTTCATGCCGACCAGCATCTCGCCGATCTTGCGCGCGTTGTCGAGCACCTCGGCCTTGGTGTGAAGGCGGGGCATCTTGTAGTTGACGACCGCGACGCCGACGCAATCGTTGCTGCTCGAAATATCACCATGTCTCATGACGCTGCTCCTGAAGGGGTGGTTGGGAAGGGAAGGGGTTCAGACAGTGAGGAAAGAGCGGACCTTGTCCTGGTCGAGCGTGGCGCGCGCCTCGTCGTGCACCAGGCGGCCGCGGTCGATCACGAGGAAGCGGTCGGCCAGCGCGAGCGCGAAGCTCAGCACCTGCTCCGACACCACGATCGCGAAGCCGCGCTCGGCGCGCAGCACGTTCAGCGTCTGCGCGATCTCCTTGATGATCGAAGGCTGGATGCCCTCGGTGGGCTCGTCGAGGATCAGCACCCTGGGCTCGGAGATCAGCGCGCGCGCGATCGCCAGCATCTGCTGCTGGCCGCCCGAGAGGTTGCCGGCCTTGCGCAGCCGCATGTCCTGCAGCACCGGGAAGAAGCGGTAGAGGTAGTCGGGCACCGTGCGGTGGCCCGAGCGCGCGGCACCCGAGAGGATGTTCTGCTCCACCGTGAGGTGCGGGAACACCATGCGCCCCTGCGGCACGAAGGCCAGGCCGTGCGCCACGCGCTGGTGGCTCGGCAGCCGGGTGAGCTCGGTGCCGTTGAGGCGGATGCTGCCGCCGCGCGCGGGCAAGAGGCCGATCAGCGACTTCAGCAGCGTGGTCTTGCCCATGCCGTTGCGGCCCATGACGGCGACCGCCTCGTCGGGCGCGACGCGCAGCGAGACATCGTGGATCACGTGCGACTCGCCGTAGGCGACATCGAGTGCGGAGACTTCGAGCATGCGTTGGACTCCTTCAATGGCCGAGGTAAACGTCGATCACGCGCGGGTCGGCCTGCACCTCGGCGGCCGTGCCCTCGCTGAGCAGCCGGCCCTGGTGCAGCACGGTCACGCGGTGCGCGATGCGCTTGACGAAATCCATGTCGTGCTCGATCACCACCACCGACTTGCCCACCGAGATGCGGCGCAGCAGGTCGCCGGTCTGCTCGCGCTCGCGCGGGCTCATGCCGGCCACGGGCTCGTCGAGCAGCAGCAGCTCGGGCTCCTGCATCAGCAGCATCCCGATCTCGAGCCACTGCTTCTGGCCGTGGCTCAGCTGGCCCGCGCGGCGGTCGAGGCGCTCGAGCAGGAACACCTCGGTGGCCATCGCCTCGATGCGCTCGCGCAGCGCGCGGGTGCGGCGAAAGCTCAGCGACTGCCACAGGCCGTGCATGCGCGGCAGCGAGATCTCGAAGTTCTCGAGCACCGTGAGGTCCTCGTAGACCGAGGGCGTCTGGAACTTGCGGCCGACGCCGGCGCGCACGATCTCGTGCTCGTTCATGCGGCCCAGGTCCTGGCCGTTGAACAGCACCCGGCCCGCGCTGGGCCGGGTCTTGCCGCAGACCATGTCGAGCAGCGTGGTCTTGCCCGCGCCGTTCGGGCCGATGATCACGCGCAGCTCGTTGCGCTCGACCGAGAGGCTCAGGCCGTCGACCGCCTTGAAGCCGTCGAAGGAGACCGTGAGGTCCTCGACGCGCAGGATCTGCTCGTTCGAGGGCGGCACGGCCGAGGCCGCCTGCGGCAGGCCGCCGTTGGGCATCGCCAGGGTCGCGTTCATGGTGCGGCCTCCGCGCCGCGGCGGCGCAGCAGCTTCTCGCCCAGGCCCGCCAGGCCGTTCGGCATCGCCCACACCACGAGGATGAAGACCGCGCCGAGGAAGTAGAGCCAGCCCTCGGGGAAGGTCTCCGACAGGTAGGACTTGAGGAAGCCGATCAAGAGCGCGCCGATCACCGCGCCCGGAATCGAGAGCCGCCCGCCCACGGCCGCGTAGATCACCATCTCGACCGAGGCCACCACGCCGATCACGCCCGGCGCGATCAGCCCCACCTGCAGGCTGTAGAAAGCGCCGCCGATGGCCGACAGCAGGGCCGCCACCGCGAACACGAAGGCCTTCATGTGCGCCGTGTTGTAGCCGCTGAAGCGCACGCGATCCTCGCGGTCGCGGATGGCGATCAGGATCTTGCCGAAGCGGCTGCGCACGATCAGCAACGCACCCACCATGGCGAGCGCGACGGCGGCCACCTCGATGAAGTACATGGTCCGCTTGGCCGCGTCGCCCGCGATGTCCCACCCCAGCAGGGTGCGGAAGTCGGTGATGCCGTTGGCGCCGCCGGTGTCGCCCTGCTGGCCGATCACCACCACGGTGAGCGTGAGCGCCAGCGACAGCGTGACGATCGCGAAGTACACGCCGCTCACGCGCCGCTTGAAGATCGCGTACGAGAACACGTAGGCGAGCAGAGCGGGGATCGCGAGGATGCCGACCAGGGTCCAGCCCAGCGAGTGGAAGGGGATCCACCACGAGGGCAGCTGCTCGACGCTGCTCCAGACCATGAAGTCCGGCAGCTCGGGCGCCGAGGCCTCGAGCTTGAGGAACATCGCCATCATGTAGCCGCCGAGGCCGAAGAACAGGCCCTGGCCCAGGCTCAGCACGCCGCCGTAGCCCCAGGTCAGCACCACGCCGATCGCGACGAAGGCGAAGGCCAGGTACTTGCTCACGAGGTTGAGGCGGAACGGATCGAGCGTGGCCGGCAGCACCACGGCCAGCAGCAGCAGCACGGCCGCCAGCCCGACGAGGTCGCCGCGGCGTTGGGGAGAAAGCTTCATGCCCATGCGCTCAGCTCCTCGAGCGGGTCGCGAACAGCCCGTTGGGCCGCACGTAGAGCACCGCGATCACCAGCAGCAGGATCGTGGCCTTGGCCATCGAGCCGCTCATCAGGTACTCGAGCCAGGTCTGCGACTGCGCGATGGCGAAGCCCGAGAGCGCGGTGCCGATCAGGCTCTGCACGCCGCCGAACACCACCACGATGAAGGAGTCGACGATGTAGAGCTGGCCGGTGCCGGGGTTGGTCGAGCCGATCATCGTGAACACCGCGCCCGCGATGCCCGCCAGGCCCGAGCCCAGCGCAAAGGTCAGCGCATCGACGCGCTGCGTGTCGATGCCGACCGCGCCCGCGATCGCGCGGTTCTGCGTCACCGCGCGCACCTTCAGCCCCCAGGAGGTGCGGTAGAGCAGCAGGTAGACGCCGATGGCGACGATGGCCGTGAGCCCCACGATGAACAGGCGCGTGAGCGGCAGCTGGATGCCCGGCGTCGGCTCCCACGCGCCGGCGAGCCAGGAGGCCAGCGGCACGCTGACTTCCTGCGCGCCGAACAGCGAGCGGTAGGCCTGCTGCAGCATGAGGCTCAGGCCCCAGGTCGCGAGCAGGGTGTCGAGCGGCCGGTCGTAGAAGAAGCGGATGAAGCCGCGCTCCAGCACATAGCCGAACGCGAAGGTCACGGCGAACGCGAACGGGATCGCGGCGAACAGGTAGAGGTCCATGACGCCCGGCGCGTAGTGCTCGAAGAAGCGCGACGCCAGGTAGGTCATGTAGGCACCGAGCGCCATCAGCTCGCCGTGCGCCATGTTGATGACGCCCATCAGGCCGAACACGATGGCCAGCCCGATCGCCATCAGAAGCAGGATGGTGAACAGGCTCACGCCGTTGAACACCTGCATCACCGCGATGTCGAAGTTCATCGCGCTCAGACCTTCGGGAACGGGTTGGGCTCGACCAGCTGCGGCGATTCCCAGACGATGTCGAACTGCCCGTCGGGCCGCGCGCGGCCCACGCGCACCTTCTTCCACACGTGGTGGTTGGTGGCGTGCACGCGCACCGTGCCCTCGGGCGCCTCGATCTCCACGCCCGCGGCGGCGGCCGTGACCTTGTCGACCTCGAAGGACTTGGCCTTCTCCACCGCCAGCTTCCAGAGGTAGACGCTGTTGTAGGCCACCTCCATCGGGTCGCCGATCACGCGGTCCTGGCCGTACTTGGCCTTGAAGGCCTTCACGAACTTCTCGTTGGCCGGCGACTTGATGCTCTGGAAGTAGCCCATGCAGGCGTAGTAGCCGGCGGCGTTGTCCTTGCCGATGCCTTCGATCTCGTTCTCCGACACCACGGTCGACAGCAGCACCTGCTTCGTGCCGTCGAGGCCGGCCGCGCGCAGCTGCTTGTAGAAGGCCACGTTCGAGCCGCCGACCACCGTGCTGTAGATGCAGTCGGGCTTGGCGGCCTTGATCTTGTTGATGATCGAGGAGAACTCGGTGTGGCCCAGCGGCGCGTATTCCTCGCCGAGCACCTTGCCGCCGGCCTTGGCGATCGCGGGCTTGGCGATCTTGTTGCAGGTGCGCGGATAGATGTAGTCCGAGCCCACGAGGAAGAAGTTCTTGCCCTTCTCGCGCGCCATCCATTCGACCGCCGCGATCACCGACTGCGTGGCTTCCTGCGAGGGATAGAACACGCGCTTGTCCTGCTCCTGGCCCTCGTAGTAGGTGGGGTAGAACAGCAGGCCCTTGGCCTGGGCGAGCACCGGCAGCAGCGCCTTGCGCGAGGCCGAGGTGTAGCAGCCGATGATGGCCGCCACCTTGTCGCGCTCGAGCAGCTTGCGCGCCTTCTCGGCGAACACCGGGTTCTCGCTCGCGCCGTCTTCCACCACGGCCTCGATCTTCTTGCCGAGCACGCCGCCGGCGGCGTTGATCTCCTCGATCGCGAGCTTCTCGGCATCGACCAGCGAGGCCTCGGCGATCGCGATCGTGCCCGAGAGCGAATGCAGCAGCCCGAGCTTCACCGTGCCGCCGTCCTGCGCGAAGGCCAGCGGCGCCATGCCGCCCGCGGCGCCCAGCACGATCATCGAGCCGCCGGTCTTCACGATCTGGCGGCGGTTGAAAGCGTTCGTCATGTCAAATTCCTTTGTGGTTGTGCGAGTCGTCAGGAAGATCCGACCTTCGGAACCGCGCTCGGGGTGTCTCCTCCCGCCACGCGGCCCTGCAAACGGGCGCTTCGTCGCCAGTGCTTTCGCTTCGGGCAAAGCTCCGCCAGCGGATGCATGCATCCGTTTCGACGAAAGCCCTGTTGCGACCGAAAAAACAAAAAGGCCCGAACCGGTGTTCAAACCGATTCGGGCCTTGTTGCCCGACACCTCGCTGGCAGCATTGGCAGCGGGCGTCGCATGACTGGTAACGATTGCTCGTTGCGGCGGATTCTTCTCAACCCGCGCCGGTCTGCAAATACGTTGTTGTGCGGATTGGCGGGCCGGCGGGGACTGTGCTATTTGCGCGCACAGGCGCGCCTGGGGCCACTTCGACGGAGGTCAGCGCGGCCGCGCGAAGTCCGCGTCGATCCAGGCCGAGGCGCTGGTGGCGCTGAGCGTGAACGAGGCCGGCACGTTCACGCGCGCGAGCTCGCTGTCGTCGGCCTCGTCGAAGGCGCTCAGCGTGGCCGTGGGGTTGTCCTCGTCGGGCACGATGGCCAGCGTGACGCGGATGCGCCGGTCGCCGGCGCTCACGGTCACGCTGCGGTTGAGCGTGGCGTGCAGCTGCTGCTCGTGGCGTCGGATCACCTCGGCCGCGGTCTTCACCAGCGTGGAGAAGGCGGGGCCGTCGAGCGGCTTGGGGTTCTTCTTGTCGCGGCCCATGGTCCAGGGGCCGACCAGCGCGGGCTCGGGGTCGCCATGGCGCGTCATCTCGACGGCCCAGCCGTCGTCTTCCTCGTTCTTGATGATGCGGGCGGTCCAGCGCTCGTCGCGCCAGAGGCGGTCCTGTTGCAGCGGGAGGATGTCGTCGGATTCGGTGGTCGGGGTCGTGTCGGTCATTCGGAGGCGGAGGTTCTTGCGCGTGCCATTGTCCCCTGGCCGGCGATGTAGGCCTGCAGCCCCTCGGCCAGCGCGTCGAAGGCCACGCGGCAGCGCGGGCTCGCGCGCAGGTCCTCGTGCATCGTGACCCAGGTCTCGAGCTTCAGCGACAGCGCGCGCGGCAGCAGCCGCACCAGCGCCGGGCCGCGCCGCGCCAGCGCGACCTGGCACACGCCGATGCCGGCGCCGGCGCGGATCAGCGCCATCTGCGCGAGGTCGCTGTCGGTGCGCAGCGAGAAGGCGTCGCGCGTGAAGCCCTTGAAGGACTTGATCGCGTCGCGCACGAAGGCCGTGGGCTGGTCGTAGCCGATCAGCGTGTGGCGCATCAGCTCCTCGGCCGTGCGCGGCGTGCCGTGGCGCGCCAGGTAGTCGGGATGGGCATGGAAGCCCAGTTCGATGTCGCCGATGCGGCGCGCCACCAGCTGCTCCTGGCGCGGGCGCACCATGCGCACCGCGATGTCGGCCTCGCGCCGCAGCAAATCCTGCACGCGGTTGGTCGACACCAGCTCGACCTTGAGCGCCGGATGGGCCTCGCGCAGCTTCGCCACGATCGGCGGCAGCACCTCCACCGCGACCACCTCGCTGGTCGATACCCGCACCACGCCGCGCACGCCTTCGCCCTGGCCGCTGGCCGCGCGCTGCAGCGAGGCGGCCGTGCTCTCCATGGCCTCGGCGTGCGTGCGCAGCGCCAGCGCCACCTCGGTGGGCAGCAGCCCGACCTGCGAGCGCGTGAAGAGCACCACCTCGAGCGCCTCCTCGAGCGCCGCGACGTGGCGTCCGACGGTGGGTTGCGTGATGCCGAGCGCGCGCGCCGCGCCCGAGAGGGAGCCCTCGCGCAGCACGCCGAGGAAGGAGCGGTAGAGCTCCCAGCTGATGGTCCAGGTCATACATAAATGTATGGCCGATGGCTCATGTTCGGCAATTCCATTGGAGCCCGACCCTGCCCAGAATTCATCCATCGATCACTGTTCTGGAGATGTTTCATGGCAAGCAACGACACGGTTCTGGTTCTGGGCGCGACGGGCGGCGTCGGCGGCGAAATGGCCCGCCAGCTGCGCGACGCGGGGTGGCGGGTGCGCGCGATGAAGCGCGGCGCGGTGCCCGAGCGGCGCGACGGCATCGACTGGGTGGGCGGCGACGCGATGGAGGCGCGCGACGTGCGCGAGGCCGCGCGCGGCTGCGCGGTCATCGTGCATGCGGTCAACCCGCCCGGCTACCGCCGCTGGTCGGAACTGGTGCTACCGATGCTCGACCACACGATCGCGGCCGCCAAGGCCGAGGGCGCGACCATCGTGCTGCCCGGCAACGTCTACAACTACGGCGCCGACGCCTTCCCTCTGCTGGCCGAGGATGCGCCCCAGCATCCGGCCACGCGCAAGGGCGCGATCCGGGTCGAGATGGAGCGCCGCCTCGAGGCCGCGAGCCGCGAGGGCGCGCGCGTGCTGATCGTGCGCGCCGGCGACTTCTTCGGCCCGAAGGCCGGCAACAACTGGTTCTCGCAGGGGCTGGTGAAGGCGGGGCAGCCGGTCAGGGGCGTGAGCTATCCCGGCGATGCCGGCGTGGGCCACCTGTGGTCGTACCTGCCCGACGTGGCCCGCACCATGGTCGAGCTGCTGGCGCGGCGCGACCGGCTCGAGCCCTTCGCCAGCTTCCACATGGCCGGCCACTGGGATGCCGACGGCACGCGCATGGCCGATGCCATCCGCCGCGTGGTGGCGCGCCGCACCGGCACGCAGGTGCGCGTGTCGGCCTTCCCGTGGTGGCCGCTGCTGCTGGCCTCGCCCTTCGTCGCCACCTTCCGCGAGCTGCGCGAGATGCGCTACCTGTGGCGCACGCCCGTGGCCATGGACAACGCGAAGCTGGTGGCGCTGCTCGGCCGCGAGCCGCACACGCCGCTCGACGAGGCGGTCGAGGCCGCGCTCGAAGGCATGGGCTGCCTGCAGGCAGCGTCGCGCGCGGCGCTGGCCTGAGCACTGCGCGAGAGCGTCGTTTTCTCGACGATCGGGCCGGGATGCTGATAGCCTGAGGTGCCGCGCCCGCCATCGCAACCCAGCCCTTCCTGCCATGCCCGACTTCCGCTCGCCCGAATTCCTGATCGGCCACGTGCAGCACACGCTCGCGTTCTACGACGGCCGCAGCCTCGATCCGCACGGCGGCTTCTTCCACTTCTTCAAGGACGACGGCACGGTCTACGACCGCCGCACGCGCCACCTGGTGAGCAGCACGCGCTTCGTCTTCAACAACGCCACCGCCTGGCGCCGCTTCGGCCGGCCCGAGCACCTGGCGGCGACGCGCCACGGCCTCGCGTTCCTGCACCACGCCCATGCGCATCCGCAAGGCGGTTACCTGTGGGAACTCGACTGGCACGAGGGCCGCGCGCAGGTGCGCGACGGCACCCACTACTGCTATGGCCTGGCCTTCGTGCTGCTCGCGCATGCGCATGCCGCGATGGCCGGCGTGGACGAGGCGCGCGCGGGCATCGAGAGCACCTGGCAGCTGCTCGAGCGGCATTTCTGGGAGCCGCGCCACCAGCTCTATGCGAACGAAGCCACTGCCGACTGGGCCGTGTCTCCCTACCGCGGCCAGAACGCCAACATGCATGCCTGCGAGGCGATGATGGCGGCCTTCGAGGCCACGGGCGACGCGAAGTACCTGGACCGCGCGGCGACGCTGGCGCAGGCGATCGCGCTGCGCCAGGCCGACCTGACCGGGGGCAGGGTCTGGGAGCACTTCCGCGAGGACTGGTCGGTCGATGCCGACCACAACCGCGGCAACCGCGCCGACATCTTCAAGCCCTGGGGCTTCCAGACCGGCCACCTGACCGAATGGGCCAAGCTGCTGCTGCAGCTCGAGGGCCTGCTCGCCGACCGGGGCGTGGAGACCGGCTGGATGCTGCCGCGCGCGCAGTCGCTGTTCGAGGCGGCGATGCGCCACGGCTGGGACGCCGAGTTCGGCGGCCTGGTCTACGGCTTCGATCCCGCGGGCGCGCTCTACGACGGCGACAAGTACTTCTGGGTGCAGGCCGAGAGCTTCGCGGCCGCCGCGCTGCTCGCGGTGCGCACCGGCGAGTCGCGCTACTGGGACTGGTACGACCGGATCTGGGACTACGCCTGGCGGCACATGGTCGACCATCGACACGGCGCGTGGTTTCGCATCCTGTCGCGCGACAACCGCAAGCTCAGCGACGAGAAGAGCCCGGCCGGCAAGACCGACTACCACACGATGGGCGCCTGCCACGACGTGCTGCGCGCGCTCGGCGCCTGAAGCAACTCAGAACACCGACAGCCCCGTGCGCGCCACGAACATCTCGAGCGCCTTCATGCCGAGCAGCGAGTTGCCGGTGGCATCGAGCGCGGGCGACCACACGCTGAGCGTGAGCCGGTCGGGCACCACGGCCACGATGCCGCCGCCCACGCCGCTCTTGCAGGGCAGGCCGATCGAGAAGGCCACGTCGCCCGCGGCGTCGTAGGTGCCGCAGGTGAGCATCAGCGCGTTGATGCGCCGGGTCTGGCGCTCGCTGGTGATCGCGGCCTCGCCGTCGATCGGGTGCGCGCCGTCGCGGCACAGGTAGCCGGCGGCGCGCGCGAGCTGGCGACAGCTCATGCGCAGCGCGCACTGGTGGAAGTAGGTGTCGAGCACCTCGGTCACGTCGTTGTCGAGCTTGCCGAAGCTCTTCATGAAGTTGGCCAGCGCCACGTTGCGAAAGCCGGTCTCGGCCTCCGAGCGCGCGACTTCCTCGTCGAAGCCCACGGGCTCGCCCGCCAGGCTGGCCATGAGCGCGAGGATGCGCGCCTTGGCGCTGCCGCCCTCGGCGCGCGCATGGCTCACGAGCCGGTCGGCGACCGCGATCGCGCCGGCATTGATGAAGGGGTTGCGCGGCTTGCCCTGCTCGTTCTCGAGCTGCACCAGCGAGTTGAACGGATTGCCCGAGGGCTCGCGGCCGATGCGCTCCCACAGCGCGTCGCCCACGGCCTGCATCGCGAGCGTGAGCGTGAACAGCTTGGACACGCTCTGGATCGAGAACGGCGTGTCGGCATCGCCGGCCGCGGCCTCCTCGCCGTCGCAGGTGCGCAGCGCGATGCCGAACTGCCGGGCGTCGACGCGCGCGAGCGCCGGGATGTAGCTGGCCACCGTGCCGGCCTGGCCCAGCAGCGGTTGCATCGCGGCCGCGATCTCGTCGAGCACGGGCTGGAATCGGGTGGATGTCGCCATGTCGCTCGTTCCTTCAGGCGCGGCGCGCGCCGCCGCGGTTGACCAGCACGATGCCCACCGCCACGCCGGCCAGCGCCACCACCAGCTGCGGCGTGAGCGGCTCGGACAGCAGCAGCACGCCGAACACCAGCGCGAACAGCGGCGTGAGGAAGGTGAAGGAGGACATCTGCGTGGCCGGGTAGTGGCGCAGCATCCACATCCACGCGAGGTAGCTCGCGAAGGCGCCGATCACGGTCTGCAGCGCGATCGAGCTCCAGGCCCAGGCCGAGTAGTGCGTGCCCCAGGTCTCGCCGAGCAAGAGCGAGATCACGGGGCAGACCGCGGCCGTCACGGCAACTTGGTAGAACAGCGTCTTCTCGGCGCTCGCGGTGGCGAGTTTGGTGGCGCGCAGCGTCAGCGTGGTCAGGCCCCACAGCATGCCGGCGGCCAGTGCCAGTGCATCGCCACGCAGTTGCGACGAAGAGGTGTGGCCGAAGCCTTCGCTGAAGGCCAGCACCACGGCCGCGAAGGCGATCGCGAGCCCGGCCCACTGCAGGCCGCGCAGCCGCTCGGCCGGCACCCAGCGCGGCAGGAACAGCGAGACCCAGAACGGCGCCGTGTAGAGGAACACCGTGAGCCGCGAGGCGCTGGTGAGCTGCAGGCCCAGGTAGATGCCCGCGAACTCGCCCGCGAACAGCAGCCCCGCGAGCAGGCCGCCGGGCAGCGTGCCGTCGCGCTCGAACAGCGGCACCTTGCGCCAGGCGCACCACAGCCCCAGCAGCACCACCGCGCCGGCCATGCGCATCGAGGCCTGCCACATCGGCGGCACCTCGGCCACGGTGGTCTTGATGAGGATCTGCTGCAGGCCCCAGAAGGCGCAGCAGACGACGAGCAGGCCGATGGCGAGCGCGTCGAGGTGGGTTTTTCTCTGGATCATCTGTTGTTCGTTCTTCGCAAGGCGGCCCGCCCGCATCGCGCGGCGGCGCCGACGATCCTAGCGCGCGGGCGCTTCCCCGCTACCATCCGGGTTTCGTTCCCGGGTACCGCCCCTCCCGTTCCTGGTTGCGCATCCGGTATAGATGCGGGGCCCGGGAGGCATGCATGGGCATGCGGAATTTCTCGTGGCTGCTGCTCGCGGCCAGCATCGCGGCGGAGGTCGTCGGAACCCTCGCGCTGCGCCACGCCGACGGCTTCACGCGCGCACTGCCCTCGGCCGTGGCGGCGGCGGCCTATGCGCTCGCGATCTGGCTCATGGCGCTGGCGGTGCGGCAGCTCGAGGTCGGCCTGGCCTACGCGGTCTGGGCCGGCGCCGGCACCGCGCTGATCGCCGTCTGCGGCGTCTGGCTGTTCGGCGAAGCGGTCACGCTCGCGCGCTGCCTCGGCGTGGCGATGATCGTGCTCGGCGTGGTCGTGCTCCACCTCGACCCGCGCTGAGGCTTCAGCGCCCCGCGACCGGGTAAGGCGGCTTGCCGCGCGTGCCCACCATCAGGTCGGGCACCACTGCCTCGACGTCGGGCAGCGCGCGCGCCGCGCGTTCGAGCTGGCGCGCCAGCGCGGGCGAGGGCACGCAGCCCTGCAGGTAGACCCAGCGCCGCTGCACCATGACCCACACGCTGCCCCGGCGCAGGCCCGGCACCGCCTCGAGCGCGGCACGCACCTTGGGCGCGAGCGGCTTGTCGTAGCGGTAGGCGTTGCTGTCGCTGCATTTGCCTGCGAGCCAGCAGCTGGTGCCGCGCTCCAGCCGCGAATGGATCTGGATGCGGCGCTCCTCGGCCGTGTAGAACGGGCCTTCGGGTTCGGGGCAGCCCGGCAGTCCGGCCGAGACGCGGAAGAAGGGATCGTCGAACCAGTTCTGCTTGAGCGGTGCGGCGGCGTCCTGCGCGCTTGCCGCATGCGGCGCGGCCACGGCGCACAGCAGGGCGAGCACCGGCGCCGCGCGCCTCACAAGGGATGCTCCGTGTAGAAGCGGCCGCCGTGGAACAACAGCGGCGAGGCGCCGGCGTCGTGGCTGCAGCGCTCCACCTCGCCGACGAAGATCACGTGGTCGCCCTCGTCGTAGCGGCTGCGGTTGAAGCACTCGAAGCTCGCCGCGGCGCCCGCGAGCACCGGCGCGCCGCCCAGGCCCTCGGTGAAGTCCACGTCGGCCCAGCGGTCGATGTCCTTGGTGGCGAAGCGCTCGGCCAGCGTCTTCTGGCTGGCCGCGAGGATGTTCACCGTGTAGTGCGAGCCGGCCCGCAGCGCGGCCATCGAGGCGGCGCTGCGCGACAGGCTCCACAGCACCAGCGGCGGCGACAGCGAGACCGAATTGAAGGAGTTGGCGGTGAGCCCGACCAGCGTGCCGTTGGCCGCGCGGGCCGTGACGATGGTCACGCCGGTGGCGAACATGCCGAGCGCCGCGCGGAATTCAGCGGACGAGAAGGTGGGCGGCTGGGCGCTGCGCAAGGTGGTCACGAAGGAGCGGGAACGGTGGAGGGCAGGGGCCTATTCTGGCGCACCCGTCTTTCCCGCCCCCGGCGCGGCCGACATCACCTCGGTCACGAAGCGGGTGTAGGCCGCCGCGGCCGGCGAGGGCGTGCGGACCGCGAGCGTGACCAGGCCGTAGTGGGTGCGCATGCCTTCGAGGCCCGCGATGGGCAACGGCACCAGCGGCTGGGTCTCGTGGCGGAAGGCCGGCGCATCGGGCGCCAGCACCACGGCGCGCGCCGTGAGCGCGAGATGGCGCAGGGTGCCGGTGTCGTCGCAGACCAGGTTGAACACGCCGCGGCCGGCGCGCTTCGCCTGGCGTTCGAACTGCGCTGCTACGCGCGCCGGCAGCTTCGGGCCGGCGACCGGGTAGTCCATGGCCTGCTCGAGCGAGACCGACGCCAGCCTGCGCAGCGGATGGCGCGGCTGCACGAAGAACGAGACCGGCACGTCGGGCAGCCGCATGGTCTCGAGGTCGCCCTGGCGCGCGAGGTCGCGCGTGTCGGCGATGAACAGGTCGATCTCGCGCCGGTGCAGCCGCTCGGCCAGGGTGGCGGTGTCGGCCACCTCGGTGCGCACCGAGAGCTGCGGATGCCGCTGCACCAGCAGCGTCAGCGCCGCGCGCCCGAGCATGCCGGCCGCGAACGGCCCCAGGCCCACCTGCAGGCTGCCGGCGGCCAGGCCCTCGAGCTGCAGCACGTCCTCCTTGAGCTGGCGCGCGTCGATGAGCAGTTCGCGGGCGCGTGCCAGCACCAGCTCGCCGGCCTGCGTGAAGCGCACCGTGCCGTAGGCGCGGTCGATCAGCCGGACCTGCAGGCCCTCCTCGAGCGCCTCGATGCTGCGCGAGAGCGCGGGCTGCGAGAGGTGCGAGGCCTGGGCCGCGCGGCCGAAGCTGCCCTGCTCGGCAAGGGCGACGAGGTGCTGGAGCTGGCGCAGCTGCATCGTGATCTTGTGTTTTTCTTCAAATCGATCGACGTATTTTGCATTTGCCAATGGTTTGGGGGCTGCCCAGAATCGCGCCACTTTCCAGCTTCCAGCTTCGCGCCAGGCCGCACCATGCATCTCCTCCCCGTCCTTCCGCGCGCGCATCGCGCCACCGCCGCCTGCGCCGCGCTGGCCTGCGCCATGGCCTTTGCGCAGCCCGCAACGCCCCTCGCGCCCAAGCCACCGGAGCCCGCCACGCTGGCCGCCAACGCCGAGTTCGCGAAGACGCTGCCCTTCGCCGACCGGCGCGATTTCGAGGACGCGATGCGCGGCTTCATCGGCACCGTGCCCGACGCGCTGGTGCCCGGCGCCGGCGAGCGCCCGGCATGGAGCATGAAGCCCTACGGCTTCCTGCAGGCCGACGCGCCGGCCGACAGCGTCAACCCGAGCCTGTGGCGCCAGGCGCAGCTCAATGCGATCCACGGGCTGTTCCGCGTGACCGACCGGGTCTACCAGGTGCGCGGCTTCGACATCGCGAACATGACCATCGTCGAGGGCGACAGCACGCTGATCGTGATCGACCCGCTGCTCGCCGCCGAGACCGCGCGCGCCGCGCTCGCGCTGTACTACCAGCACCGGCCGCGCAAGCCGGTCGGCACCGTGGTCTACACGCACGGCCACGCCGACCACTTCGGCGGCGTCAAGGGCGTGGTCGACGAGGCCGACGTGGCGGCCGGCAAGGTGCAGGTGATCGCGCCCTCGGGCTTCATGGAGACCGCGGTGGCCGAGAACATCCTCGCGGGCAACGCGATGAGCCGGCGCTCGCAGTACCAGTTCGGCTCGCTGCTGCCGCCGGGCGTGCGCGGCCAGGTCGACACCGGGCTGGGCAAGGCGCTGGCGCGCGGCACCGTCACACTGATCGCGCCCACCGCCACCGTCGACAAGCCGACCGAGGAGCGCACCATCGACGGCGTGCAGTTCGTGTTCCAGCTCGTGCCGGGCTCGGAGGCGCCGTCCGAGATGCTGATGTACCTGCCGCAGTTCCGCGTGCTCAACATGGCCGAGGACGTGACGCACACCATGCACAACCTCTACACCATCCGCGGCGCCGAGGTGCGCGACGGCAGCCTGTGGTCGAAGTACATCGACCAGGCGCGCGTGGCCTTCGGCGACAGGACCGACGTGCTGATCGCGCAGCACCACTGGCCCACCACGGGGCGCGATCGCATCGTCGAGCTGCTGAAGAAGCAGCGCGACATGTACAAGTTCATCAACGACCAGTCGCTGCGGCTGCTCAACCACGGCTACACCGCGGCCGACATCGCCGAGACCCTGCGCATGCCCGCGAGCCTCGAACAGGAATGGTCGGCGCGCGGCTACTACGGCACCCTGCGGCACAACGCGAAGGCGGTCTACCAGAAGTACCTGGGCTGGTACGACGCCAATCCCGCCAACCTCAACCCGCTGCCGCCCGTGGCCCAGGCCCGCAAGACGGTGGAGTACATGGGCGGCGCCGAGGCGGTGATCGCGCGCGCCCGCGGCGATTTCGCCAGGGGCGAGTACCGCTGGGTCGCGAGCGCGATGAGCCAGGTGGTGTATGCCGATCCCTCGAACCGCGCGGCGCGCGAGCTCGGCGCCGACGCGCTCGAGCAGCTGGGCTACCAGTCGGAGGCCGGCACCTGGCGCAGCGCCTACCTGGTGGGTGCGATGGAGCTGCGCAACGGCGTGCCGAAGATCCCGTCGGGCGGCACCGCCAACGCCGACACGCTCAAGGCCGTGAGCAACGACCTGTTCTTCGACTACCTCGGCGTGCGCCTCGATGCCGCGAAGGCCGAGGGCAAGCGGCTGGTCATCAACTGGAACTTCACGGATTCGAAGCAGCAGTTCGTGCTGACGCTCGAGAACTCGGCCCTGACCCACATCGCCGGGCGGCAGCCGGATGCCGACGCCACGGTGACGCTGAGCCGCGCCACGCTCGACGCCGTGACGCTGAAGCAGACCAGCTTTCCGGCCGCGGTGCTGGCCGGCCAGGTGCGCATCGAGGGCGACCGCGCGAAGCTGGCCGAGCTGATGGCGATGCTCGACAGCTTCGAGCCGATGTTCCCGGTGGTGGAGCCGCGATGAACGCGGCTCAGGGCAGGTCGGGCAGCGGCATGCCGCCGACGACGACCTGGCCCAGCGTGTCCAGGTAGGTCTGCCAGAAGCGCGTGGGCTGCTGGCCCTTGCCGGGCCGGCCGAAGTCGCACACGCCGGTGGGGAAGGCGGCCTTCAGGCGCGACCATTGCGCGTCCGAGAACACCACCGCGCCGTAGCTCGCGCGGTCGAGCGGCGCGAGCTGGCACTCGAGCACGTCGCCCGTGATGGCCTCGCCGGCCGCCATGCGCGTCGAGCCGTCGGCCAGGCCGGTGCATTCGAGCATCGAGAGCCCCGTGCCGTCGGCGTTGCCGCAGCGGTCGTTGGCGCTGGCGGGGCGATGGGCGATCACCTTCTGCGCGAGCGGCGTGGCGCCGCCGTCCCGCTCGATCGCGCCGAGCCAGGCATCCATCGTGTCGTAGGCCTCGCGCTGGCTGCCGGCCTGGTACCAGATCGCCTGGTTGGCGTGGCCGCCGTTGGCGCGGTCGAGCCGCGCGCGCAGGGTCCACGAGCGGTGCTGGTGATGGATGCCGCTGATGTCGAGCGTGCGGATGTCGATGATCGCCACCTGGCCCAGGCCGTTGGCCTGGTTGAACGAGCCCGAGCGGTACGAGGCCTCGATCGCGCCCGGGTCGGCCGCCACGCGCGGCGCCTGCAGCGCGTAGTCGATGGTGTGCGAGCCGATGTTCGCGTTGAGGTCCACGAACTGCTCGGCGCTGATGCGGCCCGCCTTCAGCGCGAGCAGACCGTACTGCAGGCCCACGTTCGAGTAGGGCCGGTTGGCGAAGCCGTCGGGCCGCTTGCCGAAGATCGAGATCGCCGAGTCGGCCGAGGTGCAGCGCGCGCCGCCGGGATTGAAGGTGGCGTCGTAGCGCGCGCCCGGGGGCGCGTCGCAGCCGCCGAGCGCGGTGGGCGAGGTGCCGGGAAGGTTCGCGATGTTGGTCGCGTAAGGGTTCAGGTTGTTGTTGAACTTGTAGAAGTCGATCCACTCGGTGCACACGGCGGTGTTCAGGTGGCCCGAGGCGGCGGCCTGCTGGTCGGGCGTCCACGCGGTGGCGGTGCGGCCGAAGTAGTTGCGCAGCAGCGCGCAGTCCTCGACCTCGTTGCCGGTCGATCCCGCATCGGGGAAGGAGGCGCCGACGATGATCCCCTGGTAGAGGCCCGGATAGGCGTTGGCCATCCACTGCTGGGCGATGGCGCCGCCCGAGCTGCCGTAGCCGAAGGTGTAGCGCAGCTCGCCATAGGCCTCGACGATGCGCTCCTTGGCCATCATCGTGGCCTCGGCCTGCACGGCGATGTTGCAGTTGTGGCCCGAGTCGTTGAGCGACACGGCCAGCACCGCGAAGCCGCGCGAGAGCGCATCGCGGTCGAGCACGCGCTGCGAGGACAGGGCGTTGGACTGGCCGTAGCCGTTGCCGCAGCCCGAGCCATGCTGGATCAGCAGCTTGCGGTTCCACGCGGCCTGCGGCTGCCACGGCGCCCAGGGCTTCGCGGGGTCGAACAGCACCGCCACGTCGTAGTAGTCGCGGTCCTGCACGCCGGTCTCGATGCGCACCACGAAGGGCACGGTGCGGCCCTGGTCGGTGGTGGTGGTGGCGATGTCGGCCGGCGGCCGGGCCGGGTCGTAGGGCTGGAAGCCCGCGACGGCCGGATCGCTCGACAGGTACTTGAAGCCGTAGCTCACGGGGCGGTTGCAGTCGGCGTCCTGCGCGCCGGCATCGCAGGCCCAGGGCTGGATCTGCGGGCCGTAGAGGATGCGCCCGCCGTTGGCGTGGTTGGTGATCACTAGCGACGACAGCGCCGTGTCGCCGGCGCGCGCGCTCAGCAGGTGGCGGCCCTCGCTCATGCCGGTGACCAGCCCCATGAAGCGCTCGCCGGGCCGCATCGCGAACGCGGACGACACGTCGGTGCCGTCGAGCTCAATGCGCAGCGCGCTCGCCGCGATGCCCGCGGCCGGCACGATCTCGACCAGCGCGTCGCCGCCGCTGACGAGGTCCGCGCGGTTCGACAGCACCTTGATG
>NZ_JBZAYE010000639.1:0-4040 GCF_058244205.1 Variovorax sp. 20P10.2.4 | reverse complement strand
CGAAGGCGGCACGCCCGAATCGGCCCTGCAGGGCCAGGTGCCCGCGGCGATGCGCCAGGGCTTCAAGGGCTTCTCGTGCAACCTGCAGCTGGTGGGCCAGTTCGAGGGCGAAGGCGGCAACTGGTCGGCGGCGTCGTTCCGCGATCCGGGTGGGCGCACCTGCGCCTACCATGCGACCGCGCATCCGATCGGCTACGACGGCAAGCCGCGCGGCCGCGTGAATCCCGGCGTGCCGGTGATCGACATCACCGACCCGACCAAGCCCTGGCGCTCGATGTCGCTCACCACGGCTGCGATGATCGACCCGTGGGAATCGCTGCGCGTGAATGCGCCGCGCCAGCTGCTGCTGGCCGACAACGCCGGCAATGGCGGCGCGCTCGGCGGCGCAGAGGTCGACATCTACGACCTCTCGGCCGACTGCCGCACGCCACAACTGCTCGCGAGCATGGAGGTCGGCACCGGCAAGGACGGCGGCATCGTGCCGCCTGACAAGCCGACGGGGCACGAGGGCAACGTCTCGCCCGACGGGCTGACCTATTACATCGGCGACATCGTCACCGGCCGCTACCACGCGGTCGACATCACGAACTCGACCAAGCCGCGCATGGTGTCCTCGTTCGACATGAAGACCGTCGACCTCGGCATTCCGCACGGGCTCTCGGTCAGCGAGGACGGCAAGCGCGCCTACGTGGTGTCCGCGAACATTCCGGCGCCCGGCGAGTTCCTCGACCCCGATGCGAAGACGCGCAACGGCTTCCTGATCCTCGACACCTCCGAGGTACAGGCGCGCGTGCCCAACGCGCAGATGAAGGTGATTTCTGCCACCACCTTCAAGGACGGCAGCGTGGCGCAGCACACCATTCCCGTGACGATCGCGGGCAAGCCGCACCTGGTGATGGTCGACGAAGGCGGTGCCGCGGGCCTGAGCGACACGGCCAACGTCAAGCTGGCCTGCGAGGCGAAGATGGCGCCGTACCCGATGGCGCGCATCTACGACATCAGCGACGAGAAGAAGCCGGTGCTGGTGTCGAAGCTGATGCTCGAGACCCACGATCCCGCGAACTGCGACAAGGTGCTGCCCGACATCGCGGGGCTCTCGACCTTCACCTACGGCAGCCACTACTGCTCGGTCGACAACCGCAGCAACGGCACCGCGCTGGCGTGCTCGTATTTCAACTCGGGCGTGCGCGTGTTCGACATCCGCGAACCCGCGCGGCCCAAGGAGATCGCCTACTACAACCCCGCGGGCGCAACCACGCCGCGCGCCGGTTCCTTCCACAGCCAGCTGTCGGTGGCCGGCAGCGGCGGACCCGACTGGTGCGCGTCGCGCGCGGACTTCGATTTCGATCGCGGCCTGCTCACGACCATGTGCCAGGACAACGGACTGCTGGTGCTGAAGTTCGCGAAGAACACCTGGCCCTTCGCGCAGAGCACGCCGTCGACATTGCAGAACTGACGACGGATAGCGCGCGGCCATTGCAATTCGATGAATTGCAATGCCACGCGCATTCGTGATTGCATCTCGTCGCAATGGACAATGAGTCGTTGTTCGACTCTTCCATTGCAGACATGAAGAAAGCGCGCCTTGCCCTCCTTGCATCCATTCCCTTTCTCTTCTCGATCGCCACATCGGCCAGTCCGGCCGACGACCCGGGCATCGTCGGCCGCTGGAAAAGAACGAAGGACAACGGCGAGTGGGTCGTGTACGACTACCGGCGCGACGGGCGCCTGTTCCGGGCCACGCCTTCGCACACCGAGCCGGTGCCGTTCGGCCGCTACAGGCTGGCTGGCGACGTCATCCACTTCGAGGATTCGCCCGAGCACTACACGCCGGTGCGCTTCGTGGTCGAGGCGGGCAGCTGCAGCGGGCACACCGGTGCGACCTTGTTTCTCGCCGATCAGGCCACGGGGGCCGCGTATGGCTGTTACTTCAGGATCGACCCGGCGCCTGCCGGGGATGAGCGTCGAGACATATCGCGCATTAATTAATGCTAGCAATTCAATAACAAATAATCCGAAACATCATCGTCATCCCTTATTCCTGCTCGCTATCGCAGTAAGAGTGCAGTAAGTGCCGATCTCAAGACTCCCCTGGAACCGGGCGCGATTCCCAATTCATGCGCATTCGAAGACGCAGTGCCCGGCTCATCGAAGGAGACAAACCATGAGATTCCAGGGACGACTTCCTGCCGTCGCCACCGTCGTGGCCACGGCATTCCTCGCAGCTTGCGGAGGTGGGAACGGCGGCACGGCGGTGCTGGCGTTTGCGCCGCCACCGTCACTGCCCACGGGCATCGGCGAGCCGCCGGCACCACCACCGGTCGCCGAAGTGCCGCCACCGCTCACGGTGCCGAAGGCCGTGTGCGCCGAGGGCGACGTCCCCGAATCGGCCTTGCAGGGCCAGGTGCCCGCCGCGATGCGGCAGGCCGGGTTCAAGGGCTTCTCGTGCAACCTGAAGCTGGTGGGCCAGTTCGAGGGCGAAGGCGGCAGCTGGTCTTCGGCCTCGTTTCGCGATCCCGGCGGGCGCACCTGCGCCTACCACGCGACCGCGTACCCGGTGGGCTTCGATGGCAAACCGCGCGGGCGCGTGAACCCCGGCGTGCCGGTGATCGACATCACCGACCCGGCGAGGCCCTGGCGCTCGATGTCGCTCGCCACGGCCGCGATGCTCGATCCCTGGGAATCGCTGCGCGTGAATGCGCGGCGCCAGTTGCTGCTGGCCGGCAATGGCCGCAACAGTCGCCTCGGCGGCCCGGAGATCGATGTCTACGACCTCTCGGCTGACTGCCGCACGCCACAGCTGCTCGCGAACATGGAGGTGGGCACCGGCAAGGACGGCGGCATCCAACCGGCCCAGGGCCCGAAGGGACACGAGGGCAATGTCTCGCCCGACGGACTGACCTACTACATCGGCGACATCGAGGCCCGGCGCTACCACGCGGTCGACATCACGAACTCGACCCGGCCGCGCATGGTGGCCTCCTTTGACATGGCGCCCTCGGGCCCGGTGACCTCGCACGGCTTGTCGGTGAGCGAGGACGGCAAGCGCGCGTACGTGGTGTCGGTCGGCGCCCCCCAGCCCGGCGAGGTGCTCGATCCCGATGCGCAGACACGCAACGGCTTCCTGATCCTCGACACCTCCGAGGTGCAGGCGCGCGTGCCCGATGCGCAGATGAAAGTGATCTCGGCCACGACCTTCAAGGACGGCAGCGTGGCGCAGCACACCATTCCCGTGACCATCGGGGGCAAGCCGCACCTGGTGATGGTCGACGAAGGCGGCTCGGCGGGCCTGAGCGAGACCGCCAACGTCAAGCTGGCCTGCGAGGCGAAGCTCCCTCCCTATCCGATGGCGCGCATCTACGACATCAGCGACGAGACCGAGCCCGTGCTGGTGTCGAAGCTGATGCTCGAGACGCACGACCCCGCCAACTGCGACAAGCTGCTGCCCGATATCGCGGGCCTGTCGACCTTCACGTACGGCAGCCACTACTGCTCGGTCGACAACCGCAGCAACGGCACGGCGCTGGCCTGCTCGCACTTCAACTCGGGCATGCGCGTGTTCGATATCCGCAATCCCGCGCGGCCCAAGGAGATCGCGTACTTCAACCCCGCGGGGACGACAAGCACACCCGCGGGCTCCAACCACCTCCAGCCGCGCGCGGCCGGTGTCGCCAGCCCCGACTGGTGTGCCTCGCGCGCGGACTTCGACTTCGACCGCAAGCTGTTGACGACCATGTGCCAGGACAACGGCCTGCTGATGCTGAAGTTCGCCCAGAACACCTGGCCCTTTGCGCAGAGCACGCCTTCCACGCTACAGAACTGACGATGACGCGAACACTGGATCGACATCTGCGCGCATGGACGGCCGCCGCCGCCGTACTGGCGAGCGGCCTGCCTCTGACAGCCGCCGCCTGGGAGGCCGACGTGCATTTCGGCCTCACGCGCTGGCTCGCGGTGCAGGCGGGCTTCAGCGCACCGCAGGCCGATGCGATCGCGACCGGCAATCAGCGCGTGGACTTCGGCGCGATGGAGACGATGCT
>NZ_JBZAYE010000638.1:0-4046 GCF_058244205.1 Variovorax sp. 20P10.2.4 | reverse complement strand
CCACCACCTTCGACTTCGGCTTCGCGCTCGGCCCGCGCATCAATGCCGCCGGCCGGCTGGCCGACATGACGCTGGGCATCGAATGCCTGCTGACCGAGGATGCCGCGCGCGCCGACGAGCTCGCGCGCCTGCTCGACGGCATCAACCGCGAGCGGCGCGACATCGAGGGCGGCATGCGCGACCAGGCGCTGCTGCTGGCCGAGTCGCTGTTCACGGTCGACGGCGAAGGCACCGAGACCGTGCCCGCTGCCATCAGCGTGTTCGATGCCGACTTCCACGAGGGCGTGGTCGGCATCGTGGCCTCGCGCATCAAGGAACGCTTCCACCGGCCCACCTTCGTGTTCGCGGCCAGCGGCGCGCCCGGCAAGGAGCACGAGCTCAAGGGCTCGGGCCGCTCGATCCCGGGCTTTCACCTGCGCGATGCGCTGGACCTCGTCGCCAAGCGGCATCCGGGCGTGCTGCTGCGCTTCGGCGGCCATGCGATGGCGGCCGGCTGCACGGTCGCGCGCGAGCAGTTCCAGACCTTCGAGCGCGCGCTCGCGCAGGTGGCCGACGAATGGCTCGATGCCGCCACGCTCACGCGCCGCATCGACACCGACGGCCCGATCTCGCGCGAGTATTTGCGCGTGGACCTGATCGACACCCTGCACCGCGAGGTCTGGGGCCAGGGCTTCGCGCCGCCCACCTTCAGCGAGGAGGTCGAGGTGGTGTCGCAGCGGCTGGTCGGCGAGCGGCACCTCGCGCTCAAGCTGCGCCACCAGGGCCAGCCCATCGACGGCATCTGGTTCGGCCACACCGACCCGCTGCCGCCGCGCGTGAAGCTGGCATTCCGGCTCGACGCCGACGAATGGCAGGGCGTGCGGCGCGTGCGCTTCCTGGTCGAGGGCGCGGAGATCTGAAGCGTTCGAGCCCCGGCCACAGGTTACGCCGGGGTTTCCGCTGCAAGCAATTGCGTGCGCTGTCCCGCCACGGCGGGCGCGCGCTCGGTACACATTCCTACATGGAAGGCGCGCGGGCCTTCTACGCTGGCTTCCATGCACGGCGCGCCACGGCCGATTTCCGGCAGCGTCCACGCGGTGCAACGCAGGAGACCGGCATGCAGACACCCTCCCCCGACGTGTTCCCCGGCGCCGAACGCCGCCCGCTCGCGCTGGTGACCGGCGCCTCCTCGGGCATCGGCTACCAGCTCGCGCGGCGCGCGGCCGAACATGGCTACGACCTGCTGATCGGCGCCGACGAATCGCTGGCCCAGGCCGAAGCCGACCTGCGCGCGCTGGGCGCGCGCGTGTTCGCGGTGCGCGAGGACTTCGCCACGCGCGACGGCGTCGACGCGCTGCTCGCGGCCTGCGAGGACCGGCCGATCGACGTGCTGTTCGCCAACGCGGGCCACGGCCTGGGCCATGGCTTCCTCGACCAGGAGTTCCACGACGTGCAGCACGTGATCAACACCAACGTGACCGGCACGCTCTACCTGGTGCAGCGCGTGGGCCGCGCGATGCGCGAGCGCGGCCAGGGCCGCATCCTCATCACGGGCTCGATCGCGGGCTTCCAGCCCGGCGCGTTCCAGGCGGTCTACAACGGCACCAAGGCCTTCATCGATTCCTTCGCGATGGCATTGCGCAACGAGCTCAAGGACACGGGCGTGACCGTGACCTGCCTGATGCCCGGCGTGACCGACACCCACTTCTTCGCGCGCGCCGACATGCCAGGGTCTGTCGTCCATCAAACGCCCTCGCGCTGGCCCCGCCATGCGGTGGATACGCGAAGGGCGGCGTAGCCCATGGCCACCCATGGGCAAGCCGGCCGACAAAGTAGCCGCCGTATGGCGGGGCCAGCCCGGAGGGAAGCCCTGTTGCGCGGTGCATTGCGGCGTTGCCCTTCGCTCACGTAGCACGCTACGCAGCGCTCAGGGCGCCTTGCACTGCCCCGCGCAACAGGGCTTCGCGAGGGCGTTTGATGGACGACAGACCCTGGACACGCGCGTGGGCCAGCAGTCCGACAAGGCCGATCCGGCCGAGGTGGCGAGGGAAGGCTTCGAGGCATTGATGAAGGGCGAGAGCGGCGTGATCGCGGGCTGGCGCAACAAGATGCAGGTGGCGCTGTCGCGCGTGATGCCCTCGCCCGCGCTGGCCGAGCAACACCGCAGGATCGCGGAGCCGGGCAGCGCGCACGCGCCTTCTTGAGCCGTCCCGGACCGTCGACGCGCGAACGTCAGAACCTTCTTCGTACATTCCCGACGCCCTACGTAGCCTTGCGACTTTTGGAGGTGCCCGCGAGCGTGCCTCGCGGGCATGATCGCGCCCATGCGTTGTCCTTTCCCGATTGCTCCGGCGCGCAGCACGCGATTGCCGGGTGCCCATCGGGCGCCTGCGTCTTGAACCCCCGCGCCCTTCGATGCGCCGCTTGCACGCGGCGTTCACATGGCGCGCCTATCCTGCCTCCAGGCTTGCGTACGGCAACGCTTCTTGATGTCCGCTCATCGACGAACCCCAGGAGGATTTTCTTTCCATGCGCCGTTTTGAACTGATCGAGGGAACCGCCAGCAAGTTCTGGGAAGTGGAACAGGCGGAGAACGATCTCAACATCCGCTGGGGCCGCATCGGCACCGCGGGCCAGAGCCAGACCAAGTCCTTCGCCGATGCCGCGAAGACCGCCACCGCGCTGACCAAGCTGGTGAGCGAGAAGACCGGCAAGGGCTACAAGGAAGTCGGCGTGAGCGCCGATGCGAGCATCGGCAAGACCGAGGCCAAGCCGAAGGCGGAAGCGCCTGCGGCCGCACCCGCCGCGGCGCCTGCCACCGCACCCGCCCAGGCACCGGCTCAGGCCGCGGTCGCCACCGCGAGCGCACCCGCCACGCCGGCACCGCCGCCCGTCGCGAGCGAAAGCCTCGACAGCCAGTGCGAGCGCGTCGTCGAGGCCGTGCGCATCGCGATCGAGGACGGCAGCGTCAAGACCGGCGACAAGTTCTCGGCCGCCGCTCTCAAGCGCCAGTACGGCGTGAGCGAGCAAGGCGCCACGATGGCCTTCGAGGAACTCAAGTCCCATGGCCTGCTGTCGGGCTGGGGCACCACCGCCGAGGTGCGCGAGAAGGCGCAGGATGCGGCGCGCGAGCTCGCGCAACGCACGGTGGCCGCGCACGGCCAGACGCCCGTCCAGCCCGTGACCGAAGGCGCGCCGCCCTGGCTCGCGCAGGGCGCGCCGCTGCGCATCACGGCGCAAACGCGCGAGTTCGCCTATGCCTCGCGGCGCTTTCCCTCGACCCGTCCGGTGCTCGATCTGGCGCAGGCCTGGATCCGGGCCTGCAACGACCTCGAGCTGCCGCTGGACCTGGCCGCGACCGATGCCGCGCTGCGGCCCGCGGCCGAGCGCATGCTCGCGCGCGACAAGCCCGCCACCCCGGCGCCCGATGCCGAAGCCGATGCGCTGCTGCTGGCCTTCATGGACCACAACACGCGCCGCGACAAGGCCGGCTCGGTGGTGTTCCTGATCCAGTACCTGGTCGCGCAGTACGGGCTGGCCGGCGCGATCGAGGTCTACCTGTCGGCGCTGCGCCTGCAGGTGGAAGGCAGCTACGACCAGCAGGCCAAGAAGTGGCGCAGCCGCTTCTCGGGCAACCCCGGCCAGGCGGTCAACCACGGCTGGTACGGCGCCGTGGGCGATGCCGAGGAAGTGCTGCGCGAGCAGCTCTCGACCGCACCCGAGGCCGAATGGCAGCAGTGCGCCGACCTGATCGAGGCCGCGCTGCCCTCGCTGCATCCGAGCCGCCAGCCGCTGGCGGCGCTGCTGCTGCCCGAACGCCCCGAACTCTCGAACGCGCTCGCGCTGCGGCTGGCCGGCGAGAAGGACAGCGGCGAGACCTTGCACTGGCTGCTGCTGACCATCACCGATGCCGCCGCCGCCGCGCAGGCCGCCAAGGTGCGGCTCAGCTATTCGAGCGGCTTCTGGGGCCACTACAAGATGACGGCCACCGCGCTGCTGGAACGCGGCACCGAGGCCGTGGCGCTGCTCGAGCGCGGCGCGGCCGAGGAACACGCGGGCGAGACGCT
>NZ_JBZAYE010000637.1:0-4057 GCF_058244205.1 Variovorax sp. 20P10.2.4 | reverse complement strand
ACGGCGCGCGCGAGCACCTCCACCTGCGCGCGCGGCAGGCGCACCGGCAGCAGGCCGTTCTGGAAGCAGTTGCCCTGGAAGATGTCGCCGAAGCTCGGCGCGACGATGCAGCGGATGCCCAGCGCCATCAGCGCCCACACCGCGCCTTCGCGCGAACTGCCGCAGCCGAAGTTGTCGCCCGCCAGCAGGATGCCCGCGCCGCGGTAGCGCGGCTGGTTCAGCACGCAGGCCGGGTCCTCGCTGCCGTCGGCGCGAAAGCGCAGCGCGGCCAGCGCATGGGGGCCGAGCTCCTCGCGCGGCACGCCGCCGAACAGCGGCTCGACGCGCACGATCAGGTCGGTGTCGATGTTGTCGCGCCACAGCGGCGCGGCCGTGGCGGTGAGCACGCCGAACGGGGTCATGGCCGGGCCTCCATGGCGCGCGGATCGACCAGGCAGCCAGCGATGGCGGCGGCGGCCGCGAGCTGCGGGCTCGCGAGATGGGTGCGCGCGCCCGGTCCCTGGCGGCCGACGAAGTTGCGGTTCGAGGTCGACACCACGCGCAGGCCCGGCGGCACGGCCTCGCCGTTGGCCGCCACGCACAGCGAGCAGCCCGACTCGCGCCACTCGAAGCCGGCGTCGAGGAACACCTGCGCCAGCCCCTCGGCCTCGGCCTCGCGCTTGACCAGCTCCGAGCCCGGCACGATCCAGGCGCGCACGCCGCTCGCCACGCGCCGGCCACGCACGGTCTCGGCCGCGAGCCGCAGGTCGGAGATGCGCGCGTTGGTGCACGAGCCGATGAACACCCAGTCCACCGGCGTGCCCGCGATCGCGTCGCCGGCGCGCAGGCCCATGTAGTCGAGCGCGGCCTGCCGTGCGGCGCGCTGCGCCGGATCGCTGGCGGCCGCCGGATCGGGAATGCGCGCGTCGATGCCGATGGTGTCCTGCGGGCTCGTGCCCCAGGTGACCTGCGGCACGACCTCCGACACGTCGATGCAGACCTCGCGGTCGAACACGGCGTCGTCGTCGCTGCGCAAGGTGGCCCATTGCGCCGCGGCCTGGTCCCACTGCGCGCCGCTGGGCGCGAACGGCCGGCCGCGCACGTAGGCCAGCGTGCGCGCGTCGGGCGCGACGATGCCGAAGCGCCCGCCCATCTCCACCGACAGGTTGCACACCGTCATGCGCGCCTCGATGTCGAGCGCGTCGATGGCCGCTCCCGCGTACTCGACCGCGCAGCCCGAGGCCCCGGTGGCGCCGAGCCGGCCGATGGCATGCAGGATCAGGTCCTTCGCGCTGGTGCCCGCGGGCAGCGTGCCCTCGAAGCGGATGCGCATCTGGCGCGGGCGCTGCAGCACGATGGTCTGGGTCGCGGCCACGTGCTGGAACTCGGTGGCGCCGATGCCGAAGGCCAGCGCGCCGAGCGCGCCGTGGGTGCAGGTGTGGCTGTCGCTGCAGACCACCGAGGCGCCCGGCAGCGTGAGCCCGAGCTCGGGCCCGACCACGTGCACGATGCCCTGCCCCGGCTGGCCGACGTCGAACAGGCGGATGCCCTGCAGCCGCGTCTCGTGGCGCAGGTCGGCCAGATAGCGGATGGCGTTGGGCGTGTGGCCCTCGCGGCCCGGCGCGGTCGACACCGTGTGGTCGGGCATCGCGAAGGTCAGCTCGGGATGGCGCACCGGCAGCCCGCGCCGGCGCAGCGCCGCGAGCGCCTTGCTGCCGGGATCGCTGACCAGGTGGCGGTCGACGTGCAGCAGCGAGAAGCCGCCGCCCAGGTCGGACACCACGTGGGCGTCCCATATCTTCTCGAAGAGCGTGCGGCCGGGCATGCGGGGGTCTCTGGACGTTGGCTGTCGTGGGTGTCGTTCGGTCTTATTGTATTGATATCAATACTTTTAGCCAACGCCCCGACCCGCCCCCGTCATCGACCGCTAAGATTTGCCCATGGACCTCAACAGGCAGCCCGGCGTGGCACTGCATCACCAGATCTCGACCCTGATCGAGGACATGGTCGCCAGCGGGCGACTGCGCGACGGCGACCAGCTCCCCACCGAGGAGGAGCTGCGCGAGAAGTACGGCGTCTCGCGCGTCACGGTGCGGCGCGCGCTGCAGTCGCTGGAGGAACGCGGCCTGCTCAAGCGCCAGCGCGGCCGCGGCACCTACGTGTCGGCGCCGTTGCGCTCGGCGCCGCTGCCGATGCCGATGGAGTCCTTCCTCGCCACCATGGCCGAGCGCCGCTCGCGCAGCAAGCCGTCGGTCAAGGAGTTCGGCTTCGTGCCCGCGCCCGCCGACGTGGCCACCGCGCTGCGGCTCGAGGAAGGCACGCCGGTGCTCCAGGTGGTGCGGCTGCGCAGCACCGGGCGGCTGCCGATCCTGCACAGCATCGTCCACCTCATCGAGGACGTGGGCCGGCGCTTCGTGCGGGCCGATTTCTCGCGGCTGTCGTTGACCGAGCTGCTGCAGGGCCAGGGCATCCGCTACGGCCGCATCGAGATGCTCACGCGCGCCACGCTGGCCGACGCGCCGCTGGCCGCGCTGCTCGGCGTGCCGATGGCCTCGGCGCTGGTCGACGTGCTGCGCATCGGCCACGACGAGGCCGACCGGCCCTTCGAGTTCCAGCGCCTGCGCGGCCCCTCGGACCGCTTCCACTCGCACGTCACGATCCGGGGCTGACCTCGCGCACGCGCTCCAGCGTGTAGTCGATGAAGGTGCGGATCGCGCGCGTGTGCTGGCGGTTCGGCATGTAGAGCATGAACATCTGGGTGCCGAAGATCGACAGCCGCCAGTCGTCGAGCGTGGTCAGCACCTCGCCGCGGCGCACGTCCTCGGCCACCACGTAGTCGGGCACCAGGCCGATGCCCAGGCCCGCGAGGATGGCCTGGCGCAGGAACAGGAAGTTCTCCGAGATCAGGGTCGGCTCGAGCACCACCTCGCGCCGGATCTCGCCCTGGTAGGCCGACACCCGCAGCTGCCGCCCGATGACCGCCGCCGTGACCACCGGCGCGCCGTGCAGCCCGTCGAGCTGCACCGGCAGCGGATGCTGCGCCGCGTAGTCGCGCGAGGCGCAGGCCACGTAGCGCACCGGGCCCATCGCGCGCGCCACCAGGTTCTGCGGCGGCTCGGGGATCACGCGGATCGCGATGTCGACCTCGTCGCGCAGCAGGTCCTCGATGCGGTTCTCGAACACCACGTCGAGCACGATGCCCGGGTAGCGGCGCTTGAAGTCGATCAGCCAGTCGGCCATGACCAGCTGCCCGTAGCCGCTGGGCACGCTCAGCCGCACCTGGCCCTGCAGTCCCTCGCCCAGCGTGGTGACCGATTCGCGCGCCGCGCGCAGCTCGCCCTGGATCGCGACGCCGTGCTGGTACAGGCGCAGGCCGATCTCGGTCGGCTCGGCGCGCCGGGTGGTGCGCCGCACCAGCTGCGCGCCGACCGAGCGCTCGAGCTGGTTCAGGTGGTAGCTGACGTTGGCCCGGGTCATCTTGAGCCGGCGCGCGGCCGCGCTCAGGTTGCCGGCATCGATGATTTCGACCAGCAGGGTCAGCGATTGGAGGTCCATGGCCGGATTTTGTCAAAAATCCTTTGACAGTCTGTCAACCGACTATGCAATTGTCAAAACCGGGATGGGTGCAAAGAATGCGGGGTTCACCCCAGGACCCTCGCCGCCCGCGGAAGGGGGTTCGACCTCCCCAGAGCCTCGCGCCGCTCCGGCGCGTCACCGAGACAAGCGACACGCACATGGCCACCCCGACCTCCAGCCCCTCCACGTCCTCCGGTCCCGTCGCCTTCGAGCGCCAGGGCGACGTCTTCGTCGTGACCATCGACAACCCGCCCGTCAACGCCCTGGGCGTGGACGTGCGCCGCGGCCTGGTGGCCGCCATCGACGCGGCCGAGGCCGACGCCGCGGCCAAGGCCGTGCTGATCGTCGGCGCGGGCCGCAACTTCATCGCCGGCGCCGACATCCGCGAGTTCGGCCAGGCGCCGCAGCCGCCCTCGCTGCCCGAGGCCTGCCTGAAGATCGAGAACTGCAGCAAGCCCGTGATCGCCGCCATCCATGGCGCCGCGCTCGGCGGCGGCCTCGA
>NZ_JBZAYE010000636.1:0-4058 GCF_058244205.1 Variovorax sp. 20P10.2.4 | reverse complement strand
CCAGCGCCGCCAGCAGCGTGATCTGCAGCAGCCCGGCCGAGCCCCAGCCCAGGCGCGCGGCGATGGCGCCGATGATGTAGCCCGCGAAGGCGCCCGCGCCGTAGAGCGTGGTGACGAACACGCCGGTGGCGCGGTTGGTGAGCGAGGCGCGCACCGCCTTGATGTGGTAGCCGGCCAGGTTCACGTAGAGCACGCCGCTGACCACCAGGCCCCAGGCGAAGGACAGCGCGGACTGCACCCACATGCCGGTGGGCCCGGAGAACAGCAGGAAGCCCAGCAGCCCGGTGCCCGCGAAGCTCAGAGACAGCACCAGCTTTGGGTGGAAGCGGTCGCCGAGCCAGCCGCCGAAGATGGAGGCGAACACGCCGAAGCCGAAGATGCTCATGACGCGGCCGGTGTCGGCCGGCGTGTAGTGCAGGTGCTCGCGCAGGAAGGTCGGGTACATGCCGAGGTAGCCGTAGATGCACAGGCCGCCGATCACGCTCATCGCGGTCAGCAGCACGGTGTTGCGGTTCCACATGCGCTCGGCGCCGCGCTGGTCGGCGCGCGTGTCGGCCGCTGCCACGTTCTCGGTCATGCGCCGGCCCACGGTGAGCGCAATCAGCGCCATGGCCGCGAAGCCCGCCACGCCGAACACCACCAGCGGCAGCCGCCAGTCGCGCTCGGCGCCGATCAGGTGGCCGCCGAGCAGCGGCCCGACGATCGCGCCGATGCCGAACGAGAAGTTGATCGCGCCCACGGCCGTGGCGCGGTAGCGCGCGAAATGGCTGGCCGCGATCGCGATCACCACCGTGAGCTGCATCGCCTCGCCGATGCCGGTGGCGGCGCGGTAGGCGATCATGTCGGCGAAGCCGTGCGAGTAGGCCGTGAGCAGCGTGCCCAGCGAGAAGATGGCGATGCCGATCTGCAGCACGGTCTTGCGCGACAGCCGCGCCAGCAGGTAGCCGGTGGGCACGCCGGCCACCGCCATGCCGAGCGTGAAGATGGTCGACAGCAGGCCGGTGTCGGCCAGCCCGAAGCCGAACTCGCGGCGCACGTCGGCCGCGATCAGCGGAAAGATCTGCCGGTCCATCGCATTGAGCGCGTAGGACGCGAGCAGCACCAGGAACATGGCGATCTCGAGGCCGCTGATGGGCGCTTCGCGGCGCGCGTCGCCGGCCAGCGGCAGGGCCGAGGTGGTGGAATGCACGATCTGTCTCCTTCTCGCCGGGGCGAGACTCTTGTTCTAGGAAAGGGAGCCCCGGCGGCGCGCGCCGGGGGCAAGTCTCAAGCGGCGTTGCGCGTCGCGAGATGCCAGTCGAGGATCTGCTCGCCGGTGAAGAAGCCGACGTCCTCGCGCTCGCGGATGTGCGCCAGCGCCTCGCGGAAATAGCGCAGCCGGTGCGGCGCGCCCATGATGTACGGATGCACCACCAGCGCCATCACGCGCGCCGAATCCCTGGCGTCGGCGAACAGCTGCTCGAACTGGTCGATGGCGCGGTCGCGGTACTCGCTGGCCTTGTGGTGCTGGATCAGCATCATCGCCACGTCGTTGCATTCCTGCGTGTAGGGCACGTTGACGATGTGGCCGCCGTTGCGCGTCTTCAGCTCCACCGGCTGGTCGTCGAGCACCCAGTCGCAGACGTACTCGTAGCCCTGCTCGGCCAGGATGTCGGGCGTGTGCCAGGTCTCGGTGAGGCCGGGGCCGAGCCAGCCGCGCGGGCGCTTGCCGGTGTAGGCGCGGATCGCCTCGGTGGTCTTGGCGATGTCCTCGGCCTCGTCGGGCACCTTCTGCATGTTGCGCTGGCCGAAGCCGTGGCCGATGAACTCCCAATCGCGCGCCTTCGCCGCCCTGGCGATCGGCTCGTAGGCCCCGATGGCCGAGCCGTTGATGGCGAGCGTGGCGGGGATGCCGAGCGCGTCGATCGCCTCGAGCATGCGCCAGAAGCCGACGCGGTTGCCGTACTCGTGCCAGGCCCAGTTCGGGATGTCGGGCATGGGCGAGCCGCCGGCCGGCGGCGTCAGCACGGTGCGCGGCATGGTCTCGTCGATGTTCCATTCCTCGACGTTGACGATGACCCAGACGGCGAGACGCTTGCCGCCGGGCAGCCGGCGGGCGGGACGGTCGGCGATGGCCGAATAGGCGATTCGTTCGAGCGGTTTCATGCGGTGTCTCCTTGGCCTTGTGCGTTCAGACGATCTCGACCTGCAGCGGCGCGAGGCCCTCGATGCGGCCCGTGAGCCGGTCGCCGCGCTGCACCGGGCCCACGCCTTCGGGCGTGCCGGTGAAGATCAGGTCGCCGGGCAGCAGGCGGTACTGCTTCGACAGCTCGCTGACGATCTCGTGCACGTTCCAGATCATCTTCTCGAGCACCGAATCCTGCCGCACGCTGCCATTGACCACGAGGTTCAGCGCGCCCGAGCGGATGTGGCCGACGCGCGCCACCGGGTGGATCGGGCCGCAGGGCGCCGAGTGGTCGAAGGACTTGCCCTGCTCCCACGGCAGGCCGCGCTTGTTGCACTCGCGCTGGCGGTCGCGGCGCGTCATGTCGAGGCCGGCCGCATAGCCGAACACATGGTCGAGCGCGGTGTCGGGCGAGACATTGGAGGCCTCGCTGCCGATCGCCACCACCAGCTCGAACTCGAACTGGAAGTCCTCGGTCAGCGTCGGATAGGGCACGCGGCCGTCGGTCACCACGGCATCGGCCGGCTTCTGGAAGAAGAACGGCGGATCGCGCTCGTCGCCCTCCTTCATCTCGCGGATGTGGGCCAGGTAGTTGCGGCCCACGCAGTAGACGCGGCGCACGGGGAACTGCCGGTCGCTGCCGACGATGTCGATGGAGATCGGGGCGACCTGGAGGGCGTCGGCGGCGCCGGGCGCGGGGCTGGGGGACATTGCGTGTTGTCTCTCTGGAAGGGTTGTGAAGGAGTGGCTAGAGTCTAGGAACGAGGCCCTTCGGCCTCAACGCACAGGCTTGCGCAAAGATATGCAATCCTTGCGATTCCTCGTGCCAGGCCCGCCATGCAACCAGCGCCCTCCCTCATCGACCCGCCCCTGCCGCGCTCCGGCGCCGCACGCCCCGCCATCGGCAACTACACCATGGCCACGCGGGCGCAGCGCGCCTACTTCGGCATCCACGACCAGACCAACATCCTGCCGAACCCGGTGCCGCACCGGCACGAGTACTTCCAGATCTACGTCAACACACGCGGCGAGACCACGCACTACATCGGTGGCGGCCAGCGCCCGATCGGGCCCGGCACGGTGAGCTTCGTGCTGCCCTTCCTGGTCCACTACATCCCGAACGCGGCCGATGGCGTGTTCCACATCATCAACATCAGCAAGGACTACCTGCTGCCCTCGCTCGACCTCGACGTGTTCGAGCTGTCGGAAGTGCCGCTGGCGCGCGCACCCGAGCTCGCGCCGTTCCGCTTCCAGCACTGCCTGGACTTCCGCTTCGACGCGGCCGAGACCGAAGCGCTGCAGGCGTTGTGCGAGCGCATGACGCAGGAGGCGCAGCGGCCTTCGGGCGAGGACACGGCCAGCCACCTGCTGATTCGCGGCCACCTGCTGAACCTGATCGGCATGGTGTGGCGGCGCTACGGCGATGACTTCCGCCATTGCGAGGCCCAGGGCCTGGTGCTGCAGTCGTACAAGCAGGCCGTGCTGCGCTGCATCCGCTACATCACGCAGAACCTGGCGCAGGAGCTGACCCTGGGCGACGCGGCGCAGGCCAGCCACGTGTCGGCCACCCACCTGGCGCATCTGCTCAAGAGCGAGACCGGCAAGACCTTCCTGGAGATCGTGACCGAGCGGCGCATCGACCGCGCCAAGACGCTGCTGGTCTTCACCTCGGCCTCGGCGGCCGAGATCGGCGAGAGCACGGGCTTCGCCGAGCCGGCCCATTTCGCGCGCCGGTTCCGGCAGGTGGTGGGCACCACGCCCTCGGCCTACCGGCGCCAATACCAGGGCGTGGGCGCGCGGACCTGGATCGAATAGCGGCGCCGCGCTCATGGACTCCCTGATCGCCGCCGCCGCGCGCGCGCTGGCCGCGGGCGACGCGCTCGGCGCGCTCAAG
>NZ_JBZAYE010000635.1:0-4064 GCF_058244205.1 Variovorax sp. 20P10.2.4 | reverse complement strand
CGATCTGCCGCTGCACCGGCGCCCGCTGTTCTGGCTGCTGATCGCCGCCTTCGTGCTGCCGATGCTGTTCGGCTCGGGCTACATCGTCCACTTCATCGCGATGATGCGCGACCGCGGCCTGAGCGCCACCGAGGCGGGCACGATGGCGGCGCTGATCGGGGTGGCGGTGCTGCTGGGGCGCCTGGTCACCGGGCTGCTGATCGACCACCTGTTCGCGCCGCGGGTCATCGCCGTCGTCATGCTGCTGTTCGCGGGCGGCCTGCTGCTGCTGACGACCGGCCACCCGATGCTGGCGCTGCCCGCGGCGTTCACGATCGGCTTCGCGATGGGCGCCGAACTCGACGTGCTGGCCTACCTGGTCTCGCGCTACTTCCCCATCGCGCGCTTCGGCCGCACCTACGGCATCTTCTACGGTGCCCTCATGGCCGGCGGCGCCTGCAGCGCCCTGCTGATCGCCCAGCTGCATGCGCGCACCGGCAGCTACGAAGCACCGCTCGTCCTGTCGGCGGCCATGCTGGCCCTCGCGGCCGCGCTGTTCCTGCTGGCACCCCGTTTCCCTTCATCGCCCGCGTCCTCGTGACCGGCCCGCAACCCTGGCTCGACAAGGAACACCCCATGCGCCCCTTCACCCTGGTCTCTTACATGGACGCCAACGATCGCAGCCGACCGGGCCTCGCGCTCGGCGACACGATGGTCGCCTGGAGCGACCTCGCCACCGCGCACGGTCTGCCGCTGGCCGAGGCCACGATGCCCGAACTCATCGCGGCCTGGCCGATGCTCGAACCGCGGCTCGCCGCGGTCGAGGACGGGTCGCTCGCCACGCCGCGCGACCTGGCGCAGGTGCGGCCGGCGCCGCCCGTCGTCGGCGGCGGCCTGTTCTGCAGCGGCCCGAACTACCGCTGCCATCTGAACGAGATGACGGCGGGCCAACGCAGCGACATCGACAAGAAGGTCGCCGCCCCCTTCTTCTTCTCGAAGCCCGCGGTCCATTCGATCATCGGCCCCGGTGCGCCGATCGTGCTGCCCGCCGGCTCGCGCAAGCTGGACTGGGAGGCCGAACTCGCCGTCGTCATCGGCCGGCCCGCGCGCGACGTGCCGGTGGAACGCGCGATGGACCATGTGTTCGGCTATTCCATCCTCAACGACCTGTCGGCGCGCGACCTGTTCCGCCGCGAGGAATGGCCAGGCTGGCTCGATTGGCTCAGCTGCAAGGGCTTCGAGGGCTCCGCCCCGCTGGGACCGGCCATCGTGCCCGCGCACCAGGTCGCCGACCCTTACGCGCTGACCGTGCGGCTCTGGGTCAACGACGTGCTGCAGCAAGAGGCGTCGACCGACCAGATGATCTTCAGCATCGCCGAGCAGATCGCCTACCTCAGCCGCCGCGTGACGCTGCGCCCCGGCGACCTCATCGCCACCGGCACGCCGGCCGGCGTCGGCATGCCCCGAAACGTCTTCCTTCAACCCGGCGACGTGGTGCGCGTCGAGATCGAAGGCCTGGGCATCGGCCCGCTCGTCAACCCGGTCGTCACCCACCCTCTTCATTCCCCCAGGAGCCTCCAGCCATGAGCACCCTCAAGTTGAACCGCCCGCTGCGCCTGTCCCACGGCACGCTGAGCTGCCGCGATCTCGCGGCCTCGCGCCGCTTCTACGAGGAATTCCTCGGCCTCGACTGCGTCGAGCATGTCGCCGGACGGGCCATGATGATCCGCCTCGGCGGCTACTGGACCGTGGTCTGCCTGCCCTCGCCGCGCGAACAGAAACTCGACGTGCACAACCACTGGGGACTCGACCTCGAATCGCGCGCCGCGGTCGACATCGCGCGCGCGCTCGCGCTGCAGCACCAGGAGGACTACGGCATACGGCGCGTGCTGCCGGCGCGCGAACTGCACGGCGACTACGGCTTCTACCTCGAGGACCGCGACGGCAACTGGTGGGAATTCCAGTGCCTGGGCGGGCGCGACTACGACGACATCTTCCGCGCGGGCGACCAGGTCCGTGCGCCGGAAGGTCCCCAGCCATGAACGACCACCGCCTCGACATGCCGCCCGCGCGCGCCTATCGCCGCATCGCCACCGAGGAGGCCTATGCCCCGCCCGAACTGATCCAGGCCTACCGCCGTCTGATCGACGGCGGCCACAGCGACGACCCCGGCTTCACCAGTTCGTGGCGCTACTTCCTGAACAATCCCTCGCCGCGCACGCAGTCCATCATCGCCAAGCTGCAGGACCTGGGCGAGGAGCGCCTGCGCGACATGGATGCCGCGGGCATCGACATGCAGCTGCTGTCGCTGGCCTCCCCGGGCATCCAGGTGTTCGACGCACCCACGGCCAGCTCGCTCGCGATCTCGTTCAACGACGCGTTGGCCGAGCACATCGCGCGCCATCCCGACCGCTATGCCGGCCTGGCGGCGATCGCGCCGCACGACCCGGAACGCGCCGCGCGGGAGCTCGAGCGCGCGGTCCGCACGCTCGGCCTGAAGGGCGCCATCGTCAATTCCCACACGCACGACAGCTACCTCGACGACCCGCGCTGCTGGCCGATCTTCGAAGCAGCGCAGGCGCTCGACGTGCCGATCTACCTGCATCCGACCTCGCCCTCGCGCGGCCTGATCGCGCCGCTGCTGGCGCGCGGCCTCGACGGCGCGATCTTCGGCTTCGCGGTCGAGACCGGCATGCATGCGCTGGCGCTGATCGTCTCGGGCGTGTTCGACCGCTACCCGCGGCTGAAGCTGGTGCTCGGCCACCTCGGCGAAGGCCTGCCGTTCTGGCTCAGCCGGCTCGACTTCATGTACCGGGCCGGCGCCGCCACCGGCCGTTACGGCTCCTGGGCCAAGCTGGAGCGCAAGCCCAGCGACTACCTGCGCCAGAACATCTTCGTCACCACCAGCGGCATGGCGTCCGCGCCGGTCATCGCGTTCTGCCAGGCCCAGCTGGGCGCCGACCGCGTGCTCTACGCCATGGACTATCCGTTCGAGTACGTGGCCGACGAGGTCCATGAAACCGAGGCCACGGCCTGCAGCGCGCAACAGATGGCGCAGTTGTTCGAGACCAATGCCCGATCGCTGTTCAAGCTGTGAGCCCGCCATGACCGCTTCGACACTCGACGCCATGGTGCACACCCTGCGCCACGAAGCCGAGGGCATCCTCGGCGTGGAGTTGCGGCCCGCCGTCGCGGGCATCGCGTTCCCGCCTTTCGAAGCCGGCGCGCACATCGACCTGCACCTGCCCAACGGCCTGGTGCGCAGCTACTCGCTGTGCAATGCGCCCGGCGAACGCCACCGCTATGTGGTGGCGGTGCTCGACGAGCGCAACGGCCGCGGCGGCTCGCGTTGCGTGCATCGGCAGCTGCGCGTGGGAGACCGCCTCGCGATCTCGCCCCCGCGCAACCATTTCGCGCTGCACGCCGACGCGCCACGCAGCGTGCTGGTCGCCGGTGGCATCGGCATCACGCCGATCTTCTGCATGCTCCAGCACCTGGTCGCGCAGGGGCGGCCGGTGGAACTGGTCTACTGCGCGCGCAGCGCGAGGGAAGCGGCCTTCAGGGAAGCGATCGCGGCCCTCGGCCCGCGCGCGCGGGTCGCCTGGCATTTCGACGACGAGCAAGGCGGACCGCCCGACCTGACCCGCCTGCTCGCGGGCCGGGGCAGCGACAGCCACTACTACGGCTGCGGCCCGGCGCCGATGCTCGAAGCCTTCCTGCAAGCCTGCGAGCGGCATCGATATCCGCACGCCCACATCGAACGCTTCACGGCGCTCCAGCCGGCCGCCGCGGCAACGGGCCAGGGCTTCGAGGTGCTGTGCCGCAGGAGCAACCGGTCGGTGCGGGTCGCCGCGGGACAGTCGGTGCTCGATGCGCTGCTCGAGGCCGGCCTCGACCCCGCGTACAGCTGCAAGGGCGGCGTGTGCGGTGCCTGCGAAACCCCGGTGCTGGACTTCGATGGCGCGCTAGAGCACAACGACGGCATCCTCTCGCGCGAGGAACAGCAGTCGGGCAAGACGATGTTGATCTGCGTCTCGCGCTGCACCGGCACGCGGCTGGTGCTCGACCTCTGAACGGCCCTTCGG
>NZ_JBZAYE010000634.1:0-4074 GCF_058244205.1 Variovorax sp. 20P10.2.4 | reverse complement strand
GCGCTCGGCGCAGGCGCAGAACACGGCCGTGGCCGATTCGCTGGGCCTCGTGCACGCCACGCGCGTCATCAATGCGATGGAGCTCGGCGTGGTGCGCAACACCACCTTCGAGAACGACGCCGACCGTTCGCGCGCCACGCAGCGCGGCTTCGAGCTCGACCTGCCGTTGCCGCTGTTCGACTGGGGCCAGGCGCGCACCGGCCGCGCCGAGGCGCAGTACATGCAGTCGGCCGCGCGGCTGCGCGACGTGGGCGTGCTGGCCGCGAGCGAGGCGCGCGAGGCCTGGCGCGGCTGGAACACCGCCTATGGCCTGGCGCGGCGCTACCGCGACGAGGTGCTGCCGCTGCGCAGGAAGGTCAACGAGGAGATGGTGCTGCGCTACAACGGCATGCTCGCGAGCGTGTGGGAGCTGCTCGCCGAGACGCGCGCGAGCATGCTCGCGGTGAACGCCGGCATCGAGGCGCAGCGCGACTTCTGGCTGGCCGACACCGACCTGCAACTGGTGCTCACGGGCAGCTCGCCCGGCGGCATGACGGCGCTGCAGACCGCGGCCGCCAGCGACGCCCCCGCGGCGGGAGGACATTGAGATGAACCGCCGCAATTTCTTCGCGGGCGCCGCCACGGCCGTGGCCGCCACCACCGTCAGCCGCGTCTCGATGGCCGCGCTGCCCGAGCCCGTCTCGCAGAGCTCCACCGCCACGGCCGCACCGCTGGTGCCGCCGAACGGCCGGCCCTACAACCCCGTCGTCACGCTCAACGGCTGGACCCTGCCCTGGCGCATGAACGCCGGCGTCAAGGAGTTCCACCTGGTCGCCGAGCCCGTGGTGCGCGAGATGGCGCCGGGCTTCAAGGTCAACATGTGGGGCTACAACGGCCAGTCGCCGGGACCGACCATCGAGGTGGTCGAGGGCGACCGGCTGCGCATCTACGTGACCAACCGGCTGCCGGAGCACACCACCGTGCACTGGCACGGCCAGCGCCTGCCCAACGGCATGGACGGCGTGGGCGGCATCACGCAGCCGCAGATTCCGCCGGGCAAGACCTTCGTCTACGAGTTCACGGCGCGCCGCCCCGGCACCTTCATGTACCACCCGCATGCCGACGAGATGGTGCAGATGGCGATGGGGATGATGGGCTTCTGGGTCACGCACCCGAAGGCCGATCACCCGCTGATCGAGAAGGTTGATCGCGACTTCTGCTTCCTGCTCGGCAGCTTCGACGTGGAGCCCGGCAGCGCCACGCCCAAGGTCAGCACCATGACCGACTTCAACCTCTGGAGCTTCAACAGCCGCGTGTTCCCGGCCATCGACACGCTCAACGTGCGCAAGGGGGACCGCGTGCGCATCCGCGTGGGCAACCTCACGATGACCAACCACCCGGTGCACATCCACGGCCACGAGTTCGAGGTGACCGGCACCGACGGCGGCCCCGTGCCGCGCACCGCGCGCTGGCCCGAGGTGTCGGTCGACGTGGCGGTGGGCCAGATGCGGCAGATGGAGTTCATCGCCGACGAGGAAGGCGACTGGGCGCTGCACTGCCACAAGGCGCACCACACCATGGGGCCGATGGGCCACGAGGTGCCGACCATGATCGGCGTGGACCACAAGGGCGTGGCCGAGAAGATCAGGAAGCTGGTGCCCGACTACATGGTGATGGGCGACAAGGGCATGGCCGACATGGGCGAGATGGAGATGCCCATTCCCGACAACACGGTGCCGATGATGACCGGCACCGGTCCCTTCGGTTCGGCCGAGATGGGCGGCATGTTCACGCTGCTCAAGGTGCGGCGCGACCAGAAGCCCGGCGACTACCGCGACCCGGGCTGGTTCAGGCATCCGCCGGGCACGGTCGCGCGCGAAGTGCCGAACGCCAACGTGCCGCCGGCCCCGCGTGCGAAGGCACCGGCGCCATCGGCCAGCGAGCCCGATGCCAGCGTGCGCAAGCCCTCGGGCCATGGCGCGCACCAGCACTGAGTCCGCTCATCCCATTTCCATTTTTTGGAGTTCCATCCATGAACAAGACACTCAAGCTCGCCGCCGCCGGCCTCGCGCTCGCGGCCTTCGCCACCGCCTCGCTGGCGCACGAGAACCACGTCGCCAAGCCCAAGGGCGCGGCCGAACTCGCGCCCGAGCAGAAGCCCTGGGGCATCGTCGGCAAGCCCGGCGCCGTGAAGCGCACCATTGACATCGCGATGGCCGACGACATGACCTTCACGCCCTCGGTGATCGAGGTGCGCGAAGGCGACACGCTGCGCCTGCGCTTGAAGAACAAGGGCCGTGACCTGCACGAACTCGTGCTCGGCACCACGGCCGAGATCGAGGCCCACGCGGCCATGATGAAGAAATTCCCGGGCATGGAGCACGACGAGCCTTGGATGGCGCACGTGCTGCCGGGCCAGACCGGCGAGCTGGTCTGGACCTTCAACCGCGCCGGCGACTTCGACTTCGCCTGCCTGGTGAAGGACCACTACGAACTCGGCATGGCCGGCCGCGTCCGCGTGCTGCCCGCCGCCGGCAAATCCTGAAATCCCGAAAGGAACTCCCATGCAAAGAAGACGACTGATGCTGGCCCTGGCCCTGGCCCTGGCCTCCACCGCCGCCCTGCCTTTCGCCGCGCGCGCCGCGGCGCCGATGGTCGAGATCTGGAAGGACCCGAACTGCGGCTGCTGCCAGGACTGGGTGAAACACCTCAACAGGAACGGCTTCGCCACGCGCGTGCACGACGAAGGCAACGTCGCCGCGCGCAAGCGCCTGGGCCTGCCCGAGAAGCTGGGCTCGTGCCACACGGGCCAGGTCGGCGGCTACGCCATCGAGGGCCACGTGCCCGCGCGCGAGATCCAGCGCCTGCTCAAGGAGAAGCCCAGGGCCGTGGGCCTCGCCGTGCCCGGCATGCCGGTCGGCTCGCCGGGCATGGACGGCCCGGCCTATGGCGACCAGCGCGATCCCTACGACGTGCTGCTGGTGCTGGCCGATGGCGGCACGCGCGTGTTCCAGAGCTACCGATGAATCCTCCGATCACCCTGCAAGAAAGACCGATCACCATGAAGAAATCGCTCGCCGCCCTCGGCGCCCTCCTGTTCGCCGCCGTCGCCTTCGCGCAGACGGCCCTGCCGCCCGTCGAGGGCGAGGTCCGCAAGATCGACACCGAGGCGAACAAGATCACCCTGCGCCATGGCGACATCCCCAATCTCGAGATGACCGGCATGACCATGGTCTTCCGCGTGAAGGACCCGGCGCTGCTCACGCAGGTCAAGCCCGGCGACAAGGTGCAGTTCACGGCCGACAAGGTCGATGGCGCGCTCACGGTGCTGTCGATCGCACCTGCGAACTGAGGGCCTTGGGGCCTTTCGTCGTCGGCGCCTGGAAAATACAGCGTTGATCCACTCTTCGGGAGATCGATATGAAAAGCTCCGGCACGCAACGCGCTTTGCCATGTGCGATGGAGCGCATCGAATCACCCGAAGAACTACGGCATGGCACGGAAGGCAACGCCGAGTCGTCAGAGCTGAGTCCCCTTGAACAGCAAGAGATCGTGCGCCTTCTCGCAGCGCATCGCGCCGACCCAGGTGCAGTGATCTCTTGGGATGAGGTCAAGACCCTCTTGAAGACCTGACCCTCGGCAGTCGTCTTCGGAGCGAGCGCTACGCCCCGAAGCGCCGCGGATCGAACGGCGCCAGCGCGATCTCCGGCGCCAGCCCCGCCATCGCCTGCGCCGCCAGCCGCCCGGTGCGCGCCGAGCCGCACAGCCCCACGTGCCCATGACCGAAGGCCAGCACCACGTCGGTGCTGCCGGCGGCGGGGCCGATGCAGGGCAGGCCGTCGGGCAGGCTCGGGCGATGGCCGAGCCAGCGCTGCACCTCGGACCCTTCGGGTGGCGCGTCGGCGAGCGCGGGAAACATCGAGCGCAGGTGCTCGTGCAGGATCTCGGCGCGGCGCCAGTCGGGCGCGGCCTCGAGCCCCGCGATCTCGACCTGGCCGGCGGCGCGCAGGCCGCCGTTCATCCAGTGCGCGATGAGCTTGCCGTCGGCCACCATCACCGGCGTGCGCGGGCCCACCGCCGCCTTCGGCAGCACGA
>NZ_JBZAYE010000633.1:0-4078 GCF_058244205.1 Variovorax sp. 20P10.2.4 | reverse complement strand
GCAGGTGGGCGCCGTCGTTCGAGGCGCTGCCGTCCACGCCCAGGCCCACCGGCACGCCGGCGCGGCGCATGGCGCCGATGGGCGCGATGCCCGAGGCCAGCCGCATGTTCGAGCACGGGCAGTGGGCCACGCCGGTGCCGGTGCGGCCGAAGAGGGCGATGCCCGGCTCGTCGAGCTTCACGCAGTGCGCATGCCAGACGTCGCGGCCGACCCAGCCCAGGTCCTCGGCGTACTCGGCCGGCGTCATGCCGAACTTCTCGCGCGAGTAGGCGACGTCGTTGTCGTTCTCGGCCAGGTGCGTGTGCAGCGACACGCCGCGCTCGCGCGCGAGCAGCGCCGAGTCGCGCATGAGCTCGCGCGAGACCGAGAACGGCGAGCAGGGCGCGAGCACGATGCGCCGCATCGAGTGGCGCGAGGCGTCGTGCCAGCGATCGATCAGCCGCTCGCTGTCGCGCAGGATCGCGGCCTCGCTCTCCACCACCTCGTCGGGCGGCAGGCCGCCGGCGCTGCGGCCCACGCTCATGCTGCCGCGCGCGGCATGGAAGCGCATGCCCATCGTGGCGGCCGCCTCGATCGAATCGTCGAGCCGCGCGCCGTTGGGGAACAGGTAGAGGTGGTCGCTGGTGGTGGTGCAGCCCGAGAGCATCAGCTCGGCCATCGCGGTCTGGGTCGACACGCGGATCATCTCGGGCGTGAGCCGCGCCCACAGCAGGTAGAGGTTGGTGAGCCAGCCGAACAGCTCGGCGTCCTGCGCCTCGGGCACCGCGCGCGTGAGGCTCTGGTACATGTGGTGGTGGGTGTTCACCAGCCCCGGCATCACCACGTGGCCGTGCAGGTCGATGGCCTCGGCGGCGCCGCTGCGCAGCGCCTCGAGGTAGACCGGCGGCAGCTCGGCCGTGGCACCGACCCAGGCGATGGCCGGCCCGTCGATCACCAGCGCGCCATCGGCGATCTCGCGCCGCGCGGCGTCCATGGTGACGAGCACGTCGGCGTGGCGCAGCACGCGCAACGGCCGGGGCGAGGAAGCGGTGGAGGAAGTCATGTCATTCGGTTCCGTGCGAGGTGCGTGCCGCCAGTGTGAAGGAACGTTCCCTCGACTGCACGCCGTTGTAGAAGAGATTGAGCAGCACCGCCGCGACGGTGCCGAGCACGATGCCGCTGTGCGTCAGCGGATGGGTCCAGGCCGGGAAGTGCTGGAAGAAGTTCGGCGACAGCGTGGGAATCAGGCCGAGGCCGACGGAGATCGCGATCACGTAGAGCGCATGGCGTTCGCGCGCGTAATCGATGCTGCCGAGGATGCGAATGCCGGTGGCCGCGACCATGCCGAACATCACGATGCCCGCGCCGCCGAGCACGAAGGAGGGCACCGAGGCCACCACGTGCGCGATCTTGGGGAACAGCGCGAGCGCGATCAGCAGCATGCCGCCGCCGGCCGCCACGTAGCGCGAGCGCACGCCCGTGACCGTGACCAGCCCCACGTTCTGCGAGAACGAGGTGTAGGGGAAGGTGTTGAACACGCCGCCGATCACCGTGCCCAGGCCGTCGGCGCGCAGGCCGCGCGAGAGCGCGTCGGTGTCGACCTTGCGGCCCGTGATCTCGCCGAGCGCGAGGAACATGCCGGTCGATTCGACCAGGGTGATCAGCATCACGATGCACATCGAGGCGATGGCCGTGAGCTCGAAGCGCGGCAGGCCGAAGTGGAAGGGCGTGGTCAGGGCCATCCAGCTCGCTTCCTCGAGGCCGTCGAACTGCATGCGGCCGAGCGCCAGCGACAGCAGCACGCCGAAGACGATGCCCAGCAGCACCGCGATGTTGGCGATGAGGCCCTTGCCGAAGCGCGTGATCGCGATGATCGCCGCCAGCACGGCCGCGGCGATGGCGAGGTTCACCGGCTCGCCGTAGGCCGGATTGGCCACTGCATGCGCCACGCCCTCGATGCTGCGCGTCGAGGTGGGCTGCCCGCCCGCGGCCCAGTGGATCGCCACCACCATCAGCGAGACGCCGATCAGCGTGATGACCGTGCCCGTCACCAGCGGCGGGAACACGCCGAGCACGCGCCCCATCAGCGGCGCGAGCACGATGCCGAACAGCCCCGCCACGATGGTGGCGCCGTAGATCGCGGGCAGACCCAGCGAGGGATCGATGCCGATCGCGATCATCGGGCCCACGGCCGCGAAGGTCACGCCCATCATCACGGGCATGCGGATGCCGAAGCGCCAGAAGCCGATGGCCTGCACCAGCGTGGCGATGCCGGCGGCCAGCAGGTCGGCATTGATGAGGAAGGCGATGTCGGCCTTCGAGAGGCCGAGCGCGCCGCCCACGATCAGCGGCACCGCCACCGTGCCCGCGTACATCACGAGCACGTGCTGCAGGCTCAGCGCGCCGCAGCGCATGAGGGGAAGCTTCTGGTCGACCCCTTCGCCGTCTCCTGCGGGGGTCTTTTTCTTGTCGTTCGAAAGCATGGGACTTTTCCTTCCGGCCGAGGACCGGCGCGGCAGTCTAGGAGCCATGCCTTCGAACGCGCAAAGTCAATAAATGGCGCGCCCCGTGCACAAAAAGTGGACGGCCCCCGGCGCGGGCCTCAAGGCGCGAGCAGCTCGTCGAGGCAGGCCGTCACGTGGTTCGCGAACAGCTCGGCCGCGGGGCTCGGTGCCTGCGCGGCGCGGGTCTCGAGCGTGAGCGTCTGGGCCGGCAGGGTCGCGTCGCGCAGCGGCACGAAGACCAGCGAGCCGTCGTGCATCTCCTCGGCCACGTCGAGCCGGTTGAGCAGCGTGATGCCCTCGCCCTCGCGCACCAGGCGGCGCATCAGCGCGGTGGAGGTGGTCTCGATCACGGGCGAGGCGCGCAGGCCCGAGCGCTCGAAGGCGGCGTCGATGATCGGCCGGATCGACAGCGAGGGCGCGGGCAGCAGCAGCGGATGGCCCACGCACTCGGCCAGCACGGTGCTCGCATGGGCCGTGAGCGCATGGCCGGGCGGCACCACCGCGCCGATCGGCCACTCACTGGCGAACAGGGTGCGAAAACCCGCCGTGGCGGGCACGTCGTAGGCCAGCGCGAGGTCGGCATCGCCTTCGCGCACGCCGTGCAGCACGGCCGCGATCGGCAGGCCCAGCAGCTTGAGCTGGATGCCGGGATGGGCCGCGCGAAAGCGCCGCACCACGCCCGGCAGGAAGGCGTCGGCGAGGCCGGCGGTGGTGGCCAGCGTGACCTCGCCCTGGCGCAGCCCGCGCATGGCCTCGATGCGCTGGCGCACCCCGTCGAACTCGCGCAGCGTGCCGCGCGCATGCGCGAGCACCAGCTCGCCCACCGGCGTGAGCTTGAGCGTGTTGTGGATGCGCTCGAACAGCGGCGCGCCCAGCTCCTCCTCGAGGTTGAGGATCTGCCGGTTGATCGCGGTCGGCACCACGTGCAGCTGCGCGGCCGCCTTGCGGATCGAACCCGCGCGAACCACCTCGACGAAGTACCGGACCACCTTGGCGTGCATGACATCTCCCGCGCCACCGTGGGCGCGGGGGGATCATGCATGCGGGCTCAGAGGTCGGGCAAGCCCAGCGCGGGGTCGCTGACCGAATGCTTGCCGGTCTCGACGCGGCCGGCGAAGCGGCGGTAATAGGCCGGATCGGCATCGCAGGTGACGGCGAAGTCGTACCACTGGCCGCTGGCCGCGAGCTCCCAGTGCAGCTCGGCCTTGGCGCCGCCCGCGACGGTCGCGGTCCACGGGCCGTCGTCGCGGTAGGCCTTGGCGCGCACGCTGAACTTCGCCGCGGCCTGGCCGCCGTTCATCATCTCGAGGTAGACATTGCCGTTGGCGATGTCGTAGCACACGCGCAACTCGGGCACGGCCGCGCCGCCGGCGCGCAAGGCGTTGAGGTCGCCCTGGAAATGGCGGTGGTAGCCGTTGGGGCCGAGCACCCAGAGGTCGTAGCGGCCGGCGTTGTCGGCGGTCGCGTTCCAGCGGTCGTCGAGCGACTTGCCGGCTTCGACCATGTAGCGGCGCGGCAGGCGGTCGAGGTTGAGCCGGTCGTAGACATGGAACACGGCGGCCGCGTTGCCGGTGTTGGCGAACAGCAGCTGCAGC
>NZ_JBZAYE010000632.1:0-4086 GCF_058244205.1 Variovorax sp. 20P10.2.4 | reverse complement strand
ACCTCGACCAGCCCGAAGCGCAGCGCCAAGGTGCGCGCATCGATGCCCTCGCGCGTGCGCACCGATGCATCGGCCCCCGCGGCCAGCAGGGCTTCGATGTGGGCCGGCGAACGGCGGCGGCGGATCGCCCACAGCAACGGCGTGCCCCATTCGTGGGTCGGCGCGCCGCCGGCGCCCTCGTTGGCATCGCCGCCATGGGCGAGCAGCAGCTTCAGCGCCTCGACGTCGTCGAGGTCGAGCACGCGGTAGAGCGCGTTGGTGCCGGTCACGCGCGCACCCGCCGCGAGCAACAGCGCGGTGCAGGCGCGGTTCTCGAGCGAGTGGTAGAGCGACTCGTTGTCGTCGGGATCGGCACCGGCATCGAGCAGCAGCCGCGTGGTCTCGGGATCGCGCTGCTGGCCGGCCGCGCCGTACAGCGCGCTCAGCCGCTCGTCTTCGTTGGGCGTGTCCAGCGATGCGGGCGGCCAGCGGTTGCCGATGGACTGGTCGGCCTGCGCACCGGCCGCGAGCAGCAGGCGCACGCAGGCGCGCATGCGTTCGCGGTAGGCCGGCAATTGCAGGAAGGCCGAGTGCGTGACGGCTACCAGCGGCGGCAGCTTCAGTGGTCCGCCCGCGCGATGCACCCACGAGGGATCGCGCGCGATCGCGGCGCGCAGCGCGGCCTCGTCGCCGATGGCGCAGGCCAGCCAGGGATCGTCGCCCAGCAGTTGCGGCGTTTCGGCGAGCAGCCGCTCGGCCACCGCGGGCCGCGCGCGGTGGGTGCCGCCGGCCACGTCGCCCGCATAGACCAGGCCGAGCCAATGCCGCAGTGCCTTCGCGGGATCGGCCACGGCCGCCTGGCGCGCGAGCACGAAGCCCTGCAGGTCGGGCCAGGAGACGAAGCCGTATTCGCGCGCGATGCACGACTGCGCGTCGTGCAATCGCAGGTCCATCGCGGCGATGGCCGCGTCGCTCCTTGCGGCCGCGGCCGGCAGGTGCGCGCGAAACTGCGCGATGGCCGCCGCGTCGCCCTGGCGGTAGGACGACAGCAGCGTCTTGGCTTGCTTCTTGAGATGGCCCAGGTCGGGCCGAGGGGGGATGCGCTTCACAGGAACCTCCGTGCATCGACGCCGAAGACCCGCAAATTCGGCTGCACAAAGGACTGCTGGTTGCTCAGCGTGCGAAGGCAAGTGGGTTCAACCCTTCCCGCGGGCCCGGGCGCGGCTTGCAACCGCGGGCCGGATGGTAGCGCATCGCTCAGGCTTCGATGCGCAGCCACGGCCAGCGCGCGCGGTACGAGGCCGCCTTGCGCTCGAACAGTTCGCGGTGCGGCACCAGCGGATTCATCGTGAGCACGCCCTCATACAGCAGTTCCAGCCCGTTCGGCGCATAGAGCTCGCCGGGCCGCACGCCGACGCAGGTGGCGGGCACGAGGAAGCGGTCGATGCCGTCGCGCGCGCTGTGCAGCGCGTCGTAGCGCTCGCCGAAGTGCGATTCGTACCAGAGATGCACGCGCGCCTGGTTCGCCACCTCGACCTCGATGCCCAGGTCGCCGAGCAGCGCATCGGCACGCGCCTGCACGCGCGCCTCGCCGGCCTGGCTCCGGTCCTCGGCATCGAAGTAGAACAGGTCGTAGTCCTTGATCCGCGACGCCGGCGCGTCGCCCGAGCGCAGGTTCCAGACGGTCTGGAACAGGCAGCCCGCGACCAGCCAGCCGTCGGGCAAGGCCAGCGCATCCCAGCGCTCGAGGATGGCGCGGTTGTTCGGGTTGCGGCGGATGTCGTCGAGGAAGCGGTCGTGCATGGAAACGGGGAATCGGCTGCGATCGGAAGCCCGGCATTCTGCGCCGTCTCCGCGCCCCGGATCCACGCGCGATCTCAATAGCTCGCGCGCAAGGTCAGCCGCACATTGCGCGGATCGCCATACACGCTGTAGAAGCGCGAAGGCAGCCGCGCGTAGTAGACGCGATCGAACAGGTTGTGCACGTCGAGCGTCAGCGACAGGTTTTTGTTGAAACGGTAGCCGACCTGCGCATCGGCCACGGCATAGCCGCCCTGCACGGCCGCGCCACGGTCGGTCTTGCTGACGGCGCGCACGCCCAGGCCCACATGCAGGCCCGCGACCGAAGGCTGCTGGAACTCGTAGCGCGCCCAGAGCTTGACGGTGTGCCTGGGCTCCTCGCTCGAGAAGGGCTTGCCGGCATTGCTCGGGTCGTCGGCGTAGCGCGTGTCGAGCCGGGTGTAGCCCGCGTAGAGGTCCCAGCCGCGCGCGAGGCGGCCCGAGACCTCGGCCTCCCAGCCCTGGCTGCGGACCTTGCCCTCGGCGACGAAGAAGCCGGGGTTGTCGGGGTCGGTGACGGCGCGGTTGCGGTCCTCGATGCGGAAGGCGGCCAGCGAGGCATTGAGGCGACCGTCCATGAAGCTGCCCTTGGTGCCGATCTCGAACTGGCGGCCGACGCGCGGCAGCAGCGCGGCATTGCCCACCGCGAGCTGCGTCTGCGGAATGAAGATGTCGCTGTAGCTGCCGTAGACCGAGATGTCGGGCCGCAGCTCGTAGACCAGGCCGCCATAGGGCGAGAACTTGTGATTCACGCCGCCGGCGTCGCTCTTCCATGCGCCGGGCGTGGGCAGCAGCGTCTGGCTCTCGCTCTGGTAATGGCTCACGCGGCCGCCGAGCACCAGCGTGAGCGGGTCGGCGAGCCGCAGCCGCGTCTGGCCGTAGAGGCCGCTCTGCTCGCTGCGCGTGTTGCTGCCGAAGCGGAACGGGATCGGGCGGTCGGGAACGTGGAGGTTGTAGATGTCGACCTGCGGGATGCCGACCGAGCCCGAGAGCGAGGTCTCGTCGCGCTTCGAGTGGTTGGCGCCGATCAGCAGGTCATGCTTGCGGCCCCACAGCCTGAAGCTGCCCGCGAGGTTCAGGTCCAGCCCCTGCCAGGTGGTCTCGCCGCTCTGCGCCTGCAGCGTGTAGGCCGCGCGGTTGTCGAGGCGCACCAGGCCGTTGATGTAGCCGTAGCGCGAGTCGCCGTCGATGCTGCGCCGGATGTAGGCGGCCTTCGCGACCCAGTCGTCGTCGAAGCGGTGCACGAACTCGGCGTAGACCTCCTTGGCTGTGCCCGAGCTGCCGCTCCAGTCGGTGCCGAAGAAGGTCTTGCGCGGCGCGTTGAGGAAACTGCCGTTGGTGTAGGTGCCGGGGCCGTAGTCGATGCCGCGGTCGTGCTGGGGCTGCACGCTGCCCGACAGGCTCAGCGTCGAGCGCGGACCGAGGTCGGCCTCGACGATCGCATAGCCCAGCGTGTGGCGGCTCGTGCCCTGGGTGCGGAAGCTGTCGCCGCCCTCGGAGGACAGCAGCGCGCGGCCGCGCACCGTGCCGGCTTCGTTGAGCGGGCGGCTGATGTCGATCTCGCCACGGTGCTGGTTCCACGAGCCGGCCGACAGCAGGCCCGAGATCGCGGGCTCGGCCAGCGGCCGCTTGCGCACCAGGTTCACGGTGCCGGCCGGCGTGCCCGATCCCTGCAGCACGCCGGCGGGACCGCGGAACACCTCGACGCGGTCGTACATCGAGAGGTCGAACTGGCGCAGGTACTGGATGCCGTTGTTGAACGGCAGGCCGTCGTACTGCACCTCGGAGGCATAGCCGCGCGACTGGAAATAGGCGGTGCCGTCGCCGTAGGGAATGGCGGTGACGCCGACGGTCTGGCGCAGCGCGTCCTCGACCGTGGTCATGTTCTGGTCGTCCATCTGCTGGCGGGTGATGACCGAGACCGAGTTCGGCACGTCCTTCCATGGCGTGGGCGTCTTGCCGGCCACGGTCACGGCGCGGGCGGCATAGGAGCCGCTGCCTTCGGTGAGCGCGCTGCGCTCGCCGCGCGCGGTCACCACCACGGGGGCCAGGCCACCGTCGCCCGATGCCGCGGCGCCATCGGCCACCGCCTTGCGCAGGCGGTAGTTACCGGGCGCGACCGGCACCGCCTCGAGGCCGCTGCCAGTCAGCAGACGCCGCAGGCCCTGCTCGATGCCCTGGCCGCCTTCGAGGCCGGGCGAACGCAGGCCCTCGGTCAGCGCGGGATCGAAGGACAGCGTGATGCCGTTCGCGCTCGCGAAGCCGTAG
>NZ_JBZAYE010000631.1:0-4116 GCF_058244205.1 Variovorax sp. 20P10.2.4 | reverse complement strand
AACAGCGCGAGCTGCTCGGGCGTGGGCCCGATGAAGACCAGGCCCGCATCGGTGCAGGCCTGCGCGAAGTCGGCGCGCTCGCTGAGGAAGCCGTAGCCCGGATGCACCGCGTCGCAGCCCTGCGCCTTCGCGGCCGCGATCAGCGCGCCGATGTCGAGGTAGGCCGCGGGCCCGGTCGCGTCGAGCGCGAGCGCCACGTCGGCCAGCTGCACGTGGAGGGCCGAGGCGTCGTCGCGCGCATGCACGGCCACGCTGGCGATGCCGAGGTCGCGCAGGGCGCGCACCAGGCGCACGGCGATCTCGCCGCGGTTGGCAATCAGGACTTTGGAAAACACGCGGGGTCTTTCAGTTCTTGTCTTTGAGCAGCCGGCGCAGCACCTTGCCGGCGCCGGTGGTGGGCAATGCATCGATGAAGCTCACGGAGCGCGGCGCCTTGTAGCTCGCCATGTTCTCGCGCGACCAGGCGATCAGCGCCTCGGCCGCGATCTCGGCGCCGGGCTTGCGCACCACGAAGGCCTTGACCACCTCGCCCTTCTCGGGATCGGGCTGCGCGATCACGGCGGCCTGTGCCACCGCCGGATGCTTGATCAGGATGGTCTCGACCTCCTCGGGGAACACGCTGTAGCCCGAGACCTTGATCATCTCCTTGAAGCGGCCGATGAAGGTCAGGTAGCCATCGGCATCGAGCTTGCCCATGTCGCCCGTGTGCACCCAGCCATCGCGCAGCGTGGCGGCCGTGGCCTCGGGCTTGTTCCAGTAGCCCTTGAAGGAGCCCGGGCTGGTCAGCACGATCTCGCCGACCTCGCCGGTGGGCATGTCGGCCTGCGTGTCGGTGTCGACGATGCGGATCGTCACCCCCGGCACCGCCACGCCCTGCGTGCCCCAGCGCGGCGCATGGCGCGGCGTGTAGGTGTCGCAGGTGTGGGTTTCGCTCAGGCCGTAGGCGGCCTCGAAGGAGGTGCAGTTCGGCGCATGCGAACGCCACTGCGCGGCCAGCGGCTCGGTGAAGGCGATGCCGAAGCTGGTGACCGGGTTCATGCGCAGGCTCGCGAGGTCGAAGCCCGCGATGTCGGGCAGCTGCATGCAGGCCACGTTCATCGGCGCGATGCTGTACCACCAGCTCACCTCGTGGCGCGCGATGGCCTGCAGCGCCGCGCGCGGATCGAAGCGGTGCAGCAGCACCGAGGCCGCGCCCGTGAGCACCGGCACGTTGACGCCCATCAGCATGCCGGCGATGTGATACAGCGGCGCGATCGACAGCAGCACGTCGTCGGGCCCGACGCCGTTGCAGTCGGCCGCGGCGCGGGTCTTGAACAGCGCGTTGCCGTAGCTGAGCATCGCGCCCTTGGGCAGGCCGGTGGTGCCCGAGGTGTAGGTCATCAGCGCGACGTCGTCCATGGCGATGGTCACCGGCTGCGGCTTCGCGTCGGCGTGCATCGCGGCGAGGAAGTCCTCGCAGCCCGCGGGCACCGTGCGTGGGGCGTTGCGCTCTGCGGCGAGCTCGGCCGGCAGGTCGAGCTCGAGCGCCTCAGGCAGCAGGTCGGCGTAGTGCACGACGAACACGTGTTCGAGCGCGCTGCCGGACTTCACCTTGTCGACCACCGGCAGCAGCGGCGCGGCCGCGACGATCACGCGCGCCTTCAGGTCGTTGACCTGGTAGGCGAGCTCGTGCTCCTTGTTGAGCGGCCCGCTGGGGCAGACGATGGCGCCGATCTTCTGGATGCCAAAGTGCGCCACCAGGTACTGCGGGCAGTTGTTGAGGAACAGCACCACCGGCTCGCCCTTGGCCACTCCCAGGGCCTGCAGCCGCGCGGCGAAGGCGTCGCTCGCGCGGTCCAGTTCGCGCCAGCTCATCGCATGGCCGTACCAGTGGCAGGCCGGATGCTCGCCGCGCTCGCGCGCATGGGCGCGCAGGTAGTCGTGCAGCGGTTGTTGCGCGCGCGGCGGGAGCGCGCGCAGCAAGGGTTCGTCGGTTGTCTCCATGGCGTCACTTTCTCAGGGTTATCGATAGCCGCTCGCGCCTGGCGGGCGCTTGCCATCGCCGGATGGTGCACGAACAATCCTACCCATGGGTATAACTTCCGCGACACGGCACAAACCCTCTGGGCGCAAGGCGCGCGCGGAGCAGGACGATCCTCCTCGCGTGCCAGGCATGCAGGGCATGCACGAGGCGCATGCGACGGAGGCCACGGCCCTCACGGCGCGCCCCGACCTGCCGCAGGGCACCGGACGCCAGCGCGCCGCCACGCAGGGCACCGACCTGCAGCGCGAGCGCATCCTGCAGGCCGCCACGCAGCTGTTCGCGGCGCAGGGCTACGCCAACACCACCATGGCGCAGATCGTGCGCGCGCTCGGTGTCACGAAGCCCTTCGTCTATTACTACTTCCGCGACAAGCAGGAGATCTTCGAGACCATCTCCTGGCGCCCCGCGGTCGACTGCTTCACCGCGCTCGACTTCGCGGCCGACGATCCGCGCCGCGCGAGCGAGAAGGTGCTCGAGGGCATCGAGCGGCTGATCCGCGCCACCGTGGCGCACCACCCGGCCGCCTTCTTCCCCTACCGCGAGCCGCAGGTCTACCGCCCCGAATACCTGGCCGCGCAGAAGAAACTCGCGCACCACTTCTACGACCTGCTGTGCCCGCTGCTCGAACAGGCGCGGCGCGACGGCGACCTCGATTTCGACGAGACCAAGATCACCGCGCTCGCGGCCTGCAGCCTGCCGGGCTTCCTCTACAGCTGGTACCGCCCGGGCGGACGGCTCTCGCCCGACGAAGTGGTGGCCGAGCTCACGAAGCTCGCGAGCCGCGTGATCGGGCTGCGCACCGGCCACTGACCACCCATCCCAGGAGACACACCATGAAGTTCCACCCGGCGCCCCTGGCGCGGATCGCGCTCGCCTGCCTGATCGCCACCGGTGCCGCCGGCGCCGCGCAGGCCCAGCAGACCTACAAGCTCGCCTACATCGACCCGCTCTCGGGCCCCTTCGCCAACGTCGGCGAGCTGATGCTGATGCACACGCAGTACGCGATCGAGGAGATCAACGCCAGGGGCGGCGTGCTCGGCGGCACGAAGCTGCAGCTGCTGCAGTTCGACAGCAAGCTCTCGGCGCAGGAGAGCCAGAGCGCGCTGCAGGCCGCGATCGACCAGGGCGCCAAGGCCATCGTGACCGGCGGCTCGGGCTCCTCGGTGGTGACGGCGCTGGTGCAGGCGGTGGCGCGCTGGAACCAGCGCAACCCGGGCAAGGAGCTGCTGGTGCTCAACCACTCGTCGATCGATCCCGAGATGACCGGCAAGGCCTGCAGCTTCTGGCATTTCCAGACCGAGGCCAACACGGCGATGAAGATGAAGGCGCTGGCCAACTACATCAAGAAGACGCCCGAGGTGAAGAAGGTCTACCTGCTGAACCAGGACTATGCGCACGGCAAGCAGTGGGCCAGCTACGGCCGCCAGCTCGTGGGCCTGGCGCGGCCCGACATCCAGTTCGTGGGCGAGGCGCTGCATCCGATCGGCCGGGTCAAGGACTTCTCGCCCTACATCGCCAACATCAAGCAGAGCGGCGCCGACTCGGTCATCACCGGCAACTGGGGCCAGGACATGACGCTGCTGCTCAAGGCCGCGGGCGATGCCGGCTACGACCTGCGCTACTTCAACCACAGCGCGGGCTCGGTGCCGGGCACGGTCACGGCGGTGTCGCAGGCGAAGCTGGGCCAGCTCACCTGGGTCGCCGAATGGCATCCAGGCCAGGCCGGCACGCCGAAGGTCGATGCGCTGGCTAAGGCCTACAAGGCCAAGACCGGCAAGGACTTCCTCGCGCCGCGCATCGACATGACGCCGCGCCTGCTCGCGGCCGCGATCGAGAAGGCCGCGAGCACCGACACCGTGAAGGTGGCACGCGCGCTCGAGGACCTGAGCTACGACTCGGTGGTCGGCCCCGTGCGCATGCGCGGCGAGGACCACCAGTTGCTGCTGCCGCAGGTGGTCAACACCATCGCGCCGGTCGACGGCAAGGCCGTGAAGCTGGGCTGGGAAGGCACGAACTACGGCTTCCGCACCGACGCGGTCTACAGCGGCAACGAGCTCGCGCAAGGCACCGACTGCAAGATGGTCCGCCCCTGA
>NZ_JBZAYE010000630.1:0-4127 GCF_058244205.1 Variovorax sp. 20P10.2.4 | reverse complement strand
GGGTCTGCGTGAGCTGCCTCGAGGGCACGGTGCGCGTGGCGCATCCGGCCGGCGAGCGCCTGCTGCAGGCGCGCCAGCAGGCCCTCTACGACACGGCGTCGATCGGCGGCGTGGTCGGCATCGAGCCCGCGGCCGTCTCGGCCTGGCGCAGCGGCGAGCTGGTGTTCAGCCAGGTGCCGCTCGCGCAGGTCATCGACGAGATCAACCGCTATCGGCCCGGCCGCGTGCTGCTGATGAACGAGGCCGCCGGCGGCGATCCCGTCAGCGGACGCTTCTTCGTCGCCTCGCTCGAATCGGCGCTCTCGCAGCTCCAGCACTCGTTCCAGCTCAAGGCCCGGCGGCTGCCCGCGGGCGTGCTCGTGCTGAGCTGAGCGCCTTCGCTTTTTTTTCCACCCCTGGATGTGACCGCGCGATGACGCGCGCGGCTTCACGCGCGCGCCATTCCGGCCGCGAAAAATAGTTGGGGGATCGCGCCGAGGTCGCACGTCATAGCCGCAATGGGGTGTTGCTTTGCATGGCGTGCGAAGCGAGTGCCTCTGCATCCATGGCTGCCCATCGCAGGGCGGCCGCATGGCATCGACTCAACCACGGCGGAACTGGCATGAACACAAGAGGGCGCGGCGCGAAGGACAACGGAGTGGGCGGGGAGCTTTCCGTCTTCAGGATGGCACCGGTGGCAAGGGTCATCACGCTGATGCTGGCCGCGATCGGCGCGGCGGGTGCGGCGCATGCGCAGCAGCGTGCGTTCAGTGCGGCGTGGATGGCGCAGAAGAACATCGCGCAAGGCCAGGCGATTGCTACGGGGCGGCTGCCGAATGGCTTGCCGGTGTCGTCGCTCAATACGCCGAGTGCGCAACAACAGCAGGCGCGCGAGCAGTTGCAGCGTTCGCTCGGCAATCTGAACCTGGCCGCGCAGAGCATCGCGGCGCAGCAGGCTGCACAGGCTGCGGCACGGCAAGCGGCGTTGGACGATCCTTCTTCCGTGCCTGATGGTCTGGCCGATGGCGGGTTGCGCGTCGACACCAATTCGCTGACCGCTGGTTGGCTCAATGCCCAGGCGCCCGTGCAATCGCAAGGCGGCGACGGCCGCACGACTGTCACGATCCAACAGACCGGCGATCGCGCGATCCTCAATTGGGAGACCTTCAACGTCGGCAAGCGCACCACGGTCGATTTCAAGCAGCAGGCCGACTGGGCCGTGCTCAATCGCGTCAACGATCCGCAGGCGCGACCCTCGCAGATCCAGGGGCAGATCAAGGCCGATGGCACGGTGCTGATCGCGAACCGCAACGGCATCGTATTCAGCGGATCGAGCCAGACCGATACACGCAATCTCGTGGCGGCGGCCGCGAAGATCAGTGACGAGCAGTTCAAGACGCGCGGCATCTACAGCGCGCAGGCGAACGGGGCCTACACGCCGAGCTTCACCGATGCCGACGGCAAGGTCGAGGTGCAGGCAGGCGCTCGCATCAACACCACGCCGACAACGACGGTCACGCAGGGCGGCGGCTATGCGCTGCTGCTCGGCAAGGAGGTCGGCAACGCGGGTGCCATCACCACACCGCGCGGCCAGGTGCAGATGGCCGCGGGCGACTTCTTCATCGTGCGGCCCGGCCAAGGCACCGCGGCGAACCAGACTTCGACCACGCGCGGCAATGAAGTGGCGCCGCAGTTCAATGCCGACAGCACGACGGGCGCGGTCACCAACACCGGCCTGCTGCAGGCGCCCGAAGGCGATATCACGCTCGCGGGACGCAAGGTGGTGCAGGACGGCGTGGCCGTGTCCACGACGACGGTGGACACGCGCGGCACGATCCATCTGCTGAACGCGGCCAGCGACAAGCTTGGCAGCGTCACGGTGACAGCGCGTGGCCTCAACGCCATCCTGCTCGACGACCAGAACGGCCGCACCGCGCTCGACAGCCAGCGCGATGCGCTGATCGCCGACTCCGCCGTGCAGGACCTGGCACGCCGTGTCGCGGCGGCCGATGTCTTCGACAACCTCGCGCGGCTCGATGACCGGCGCGACCAGTCGCGCATCGAGATCGTCTCGGGCGGCGGCGTGGTGTTCGAAGGCGGTTCGACCACGCTGGCCACGGGCGGCCAGATCGCGGTCAGTGCCAAGACGGGCCGCAGCACCGTCGCCAATGGCGCGCGCCTCGACGTCTCGGGCGCGGTCGGCGTGCAGGTCGCGATGTCCTCGAACAACGTCGAGATCAACATCCAGGGCAACGAGCAGCGCGACGCACCGCTGAACCGCGACACCACGCTGCTCAACAACAGCAATGTGTGGATCGACCGGCGCAAGCTGCTGCGCGTGGCGGCCGGTGTGGGCGGCTACGACAAGGAGCGCTGGTACACGCCGGGCGGCCTGCTCGAGGTCGGCGGCTACCTGGGCCTGCAGGGCCACACGGTGGGCGAGTGGGGCGCGCAGGGCGGCAGCGTGGTGTTCGCGGGCAACGAGCTGGTCGCGCAGGCGGGCTCGAACATCAACCTCTCGGGCGGCACGCTGGACGTGCAGACCGGGATGATCAAGCAGAGCTGGCTCAAGGGCGCCGACGGCCGGCTCTACGAGGTGTCGAGCGCACCAGCCGATGTGCAGTACACGGGCCTCTACAAGGGCTACGAAGACGCGCACAAGCGCTGGGGCGACAAGACCACGGGCTTCTTCTACAACCCGCTGATCGGGCCGCAGCAGCGGCTCGAGAACGGCTACACGGTGGGCCGCGATGCGGGCCAGTTGATCGTCTCGACCGGTGCGGCCGTGCTCGAGGGCGACATCAGCTCGGGCGTTTACCAAGGCCCGAGGCAGACGACCAGGCGCGATGGCGGCATCGACGGCTATGCGCAGTCGCACGACGCCGCGGCGCTCGCCGCGCAACTGATCCTCGGCAGCTACACCAGTGCCTTCAACACCAATGCGAAGAACGGCCCGACCGGCGTGTTCCACAACCTCGCACCGACCGTGGACCACATCGTGTTCGGCGGCGACCAGCCCGCGCTCGGCGACGGCATCGCGCCCGACGGCCCGCTGCCGCAGGCCCGCAAGGATGCGCTGCATGTCGACAGCGAGCGCCTCGACGGCTGGGGCCTCGGCGCGCTGATCGCCGTGGGCCGCGACAGCGTGCGCGTCGACGGCGCGCTCGCGGTGGTGCCCGGCGGTCGCATCGCGCTGCATGCGCAGCAGGTCGAGGTGAACGCGGACCTCACGGCGCGCGGCGGCAGCATCGCGCTGGGCAATGTGCTCAAGACGACCGCCACCACCGGCGTGACGGTCGAGACGCTGATGCCGTTCGACCCCACCCATCCGACCGCGGTGACGGTGGCGAACGGCGCGACGCTCGACACGCGCGGCCTGTGGACCAACCTGCAGCTCGATCCGAGCAACGGCCAGGGCCTGCCCTACGTCGACGGCGGCACGGTCGACATCCGCAGCGCGGGCGCGGTGACGCTCGCGGCCGGCAGCCTGATCGACAGCTCCTCCGGCGCGGCCTTGAAGGCCAATGGCGCGCTGGTCGCGGGCCATGGCGGCGACGTGACGCTGTTCGCGGGCTATGCCGTGCTGCCGGGCGACGCGCCGATCGACGCACCGCTGCGGCTGGATGGCGAGATCCGCGGCTTCGGCGTCGCGGGCGGCGGCACGCTGACCCTGGGCTCGGGCCGCACGGTGGGCATCGGCGCGGGCGTGCATGGCCTGAACGGCACGCTGGCCGCGGGCGAGACCACCGCGGTCAACCTGCAGCTCGAGCGCGACTACCTGGTGGCGGCCGGCGGCACCGTGCCCGCGGACTTCGCGGTCACGGTGCGCGCCGTCGTGGCGGGACAGACGCTGGCCGCGGCCACGGCACCGCAGATCGATGCGGGCGCCTCGCTCACGGTCGCGGCCGACTGGGTGGTGCCGGCCGGCGGCCTCTACGTGCAGTCGACCAGCGGCATCTACTACTTCGGCGGCAGCGTGGTGCCCGCGGGCACCGCCCTGAGCCGCTTCAACGGCACGCTGCCCGCGGGCTACACCATTCCGGCCGATGCCTTCCCCGCCGGCGTGCCGATCGCGCCGGTGACCACGCGCTATGCCGCGGGCACGGTGGTCGACAGCGAGCTGCGCATTCCCGCCGGCGCCCTGGTGC
>NZ_JBZAYE010000063.1:0-20413 GCF_058244205.1 Variovorax sp. 20P10.2.4 | reverse complement strand
ACTTCACCGAGGAATTCGGCTACGCCACGCTCGTGATCGCCGCGGTCTTCCTCGTCATCGCGCTGCTCGGCCCGCGCGCCGGCCGCGTCGCGCGCACGCTGCGTCCCGCCGGCCAGTGGCTGGTGGCCTCGGCGCTGGTGCTCGCGCTGTGGGAGATCGCCACCGCCAAGCTCGCCGTGCTGCCCTCCCCCTTCTTCGCGCCGCCGCAGAGCCTGATCGATGTGCTGCACGAGGACTGGCAGCGCCTGGGCCTGTCGACCGCCTACTCGCTGCGCCTGCTGGCCAACGGCTTCGTGATCGGCGCGCTGGTCGGCTTCGTCACCGGCGTGGCGGTCGGCTGGTCGCGCATCGCGGGCTACTGGGTGCATCCGCTGCTGCGCTTCCTCGGCCCGGTGCCCGCGTCGGCGCTGCTGCCGCTGGCCTTCTTCTTCGCGCCCTCGAGCTACGTGGCCGCGGTGTTCCTGGTCGGCCTCGCCACCTTCTTCCCGGTGGCTGTGCTGACCTGGTCGGGCGTGGCCTCGGTCGGCAAGAGCTATTACGACGTGGCGCGCACGCTCGGTGCGTCCGAGCGCTTCCTGGTGCTGCGCGTGGCCATTCCGGCCGCGCTGCCGCAGGTCTTCGTGGGCCTGTTCATGGGCCTGGGCGCCTCGTTCTCGGTGCTGATCACGGCCGAGATGATGGGCGTGAAGGCCGGCCTCGGCTGGTACCTGCAGTGGGCCCAGGGCTGGGCCTCGTACGCCAACATGTACGCGGCGCTGCTCGTGATGGCCGCGCTGTGCTCGGGCCTGATCACGCTGCTGTTCAAGGTGCGCGACCGCGTGCTGTCGTGGCAGAAGGGAACCGTCAAATGGTAGAAGCCGTCCTCTCCCCCGCCGTCGAGGCAGGCACCGCCGCCCACACCGGCGCGCTGATCGACATCCACGGCGTGAGCCACTGGTTCGAAGTGCCCACGGGCGTGCTGCAGGTGCTCGACAACATCGACCTGCAGGTGCGCCCCGGCGAGTTCGTCGCGCTGCTCGGCCCGAGCGGCTGCGGCAAGTCGACGCTGCTGCGCCTGGTGGCCGGCCTCGAGCCCGCGACCACCGGCCGCATCACGCAGAACGGCGAACTGATCGAGAAGCCCGATCCCTCGCGCATCGTGGTGTTCCAGGACCCCACCTTGTTCCCGTGGCGCAGCGTCTGGGACAACGTGGCGCTGGGCCTGCAGGCGCGCGGCGTGCTCGATGCGCAGCGCGGCCGGGTCGACGAGGCGCTGCAGCGCGTGGGCCTCACCGAATTCGCGAAGGCCTATCCGCATCAACTGTCGGGCGGCATGGCACAGCGCGTGGCGCTGGCGCGCGCGCTGGTCAACGACCCGCAGCTGCTGGTGCTCGACGAGCCGCTGGGAAAGCTCGATTCGCTCACGCGCATCGCGATGCAGAGCGAACTCGTGAACCTCTGGCAGCGCGACGGCTTCTCGGCCCTGCTGGTCACGCACGACGTCGAAGAGGCGCTGTTCCTGGCCAACCGCGTGATCGTGCTGAGCGACCGGCCGGCACGCATCGCGGCCGAGCTGGTGGTCGACCTGCCCTACCCGCGCCATCGCGGCGATCCGCGCCTGGCCGAGCTGCGGCACGAGGCGCTGCGCCACCTGGGCCTGGACGCGACCTGGTGAGACCGGCCTTCGAGGCGCAGGCTCGATGAACGCGCTGCCCGATGCGGCCTGGCTCAATGTCCTGATCGAGGGGCTGCAGACCCTGCAGTTGCAACTGCTGAGGCTGCTCGATGCGCTGGGCCTAGTCACCCATGCGCACGGACAGCCCGCCTGGCCCTGGGACCAGCGGCTGTCGGGCGAGAACCTGCTGATCGACCTGGGCCAGGCGCGCCGGCTCGGCATCAGCGTCGTGCTGCTGGGACTGTCGCTGCTCGTGCTGCTCGCGGCGCTGCTGTGGCGCCGGCGCCGGATCTGGCTGCTCGGCGCCGCGGTGCTGCCCGTGGTGCTGGCCCCCTGGCCCGATGCCAACGTGGTCCTGGTGCCCGCCCATCCCACGAGCTTTCAACAACATGCGGCGGGCTTCAGCGCCGAGGCCATCGCGCGCGGCCGCACGCTCTATGCGCAGAACTGCGTGGCCTGCCATGGCAGCGACGGACGCGGCCAGGGTCCGCTGGCCGCGGCGCAGCCCGTGTGGCCGCCGAACCTCACCGGTCCGCTGCTCTGGCGCCGCGCCGACGGCGACCTGCTGTGGCGCGTGCTGCACGGCACGCGCGATCGCCATGGCGCGTTGACCATGCCGGGCTTCCAGGGCCGGTTGAGCGAAAGCGACGCCTGGGCCCTGATTGACTACATGAAGGCCCAGGCCGCCGGCGAAAGCCTGCGCGTGGCGGGCGTATGGGCCCAGCCCGTGAGCCCGCCCGACATGGCGGTGCGGTGCGACGGCAAGCCGGTGCGCATGCTCAGCAGCTGGCGCGGCCAGCGCATGCGGATCGTGGCCGGTGGCGATAACGCAAGTGCGTTGCTCGAGGACCCGCGCCTGGTGACGGTGCTGCTCGAACGCAAGCCCGCGGCTGCATCGAAACAGGACGACCGGAGCATCGCCTGCGTGGCCGATTCGCCCGCGGCGTGGGAGGCCTTCTCGCTGATCGCGGCCACCGAGAAGCTCGAAGGCACGCAGTTGCTGGTCGATCGCGCGGGCTGGCTGCGCGCGCGCGGCGAGCCCGGCAAGAGCGCATGGAGCGACGACGACCTGCTGTGCCGCGCGGAGACTGCTTCAGGCACGGCAACCACGCCGATGGCCACAGCCGACGGCCTCGGCGCGCTGATCACGCGCATGGATGCGCAGCCGGTGCGTTTCGTGAAGGGCGGCTTCGTGCATTGACGGCGCGGCGCCGTCGTTCACCACGAATGCATCAGCACCGCGGGCCGCAGCGTGGCCATGGCCTGCAGGCGGCGCAGCGCACGACGCGGCACATGGCCATAGGCCGCGCGGCGCGCGATCGCATGGGCCGATGCGGGCGGCACTCGCCACGCGGTGGCGGTGCGCGAGATGACGAGCTGGGCCTGGTCGGCCACGGAATGGTAGGTGCGCAAGGGCATGGGGGACTCGATGGGTAACGCATCGATTCTGCGCAAGGCATGCGGCAACTCAAAGACGGATTGCGAGTTACCTGATGCATTCCGTGATCGCCTTGCCGCGCGGTGCGCGGCGTACGATGGACCGGCATCCTTTCTTCCCTCTGCATCGCTGCACATCAGGAGATACCGACCATGTCGAACCATGTCTACAAGAGCCTCGAGCTCACCGGCTCGTCCACCACCAGCATCGAGGACGCGATCCAGGGCGCGATCGCCAAGGCGCACGAGACGGTGCGCAACATCCAGTGGTTCACCGTCGTCGAGACGCGCGGCCATGTGGCCGAGGGCCGCGTGGCCCACTGGCAGGTCACGCTGAAGATCGGCTTCACGCTCGAGTGAGCGTGAGCGCCGGCTCGTTCAGGCGAAGTCAGTCGATGGTTTTTCCCAGAGGTTGACGCCGCCCTCGACCGCATGGCGGTCGATCTCGGCGAGCTCCTCCGCGCTCAGCGGTGCGGCCTGGAGCGCGGCCACGTTGTCGACGATCTGCTCGGGCCGGCTCGCGCCGATCAGCGCGGAACTCACGCGCGGATCGCGCAGGGTCCAGCTCAGCGCGAGCTGGGCCAGCGACTGGCCGCGGCGCTGTGCGATCGCGTTCAGCGCGCGCGCTCGCTCGATGTTGGCATCCGACAGGTGCTCGGGCTTCAGCGAGCCGCCGCCCGGGCGGTTGATGCGCGCATCGGCCGGCACGCCCTGCAGGTACTTGTCGGTCAGCAGGCCCTGCGCCAGCGGCGTGAACGCGATCACGCCGGCACCGAGTTCCTCGGTGGCGCCGAGCAGGTCCTTCTCGATCCAGCGGTTGAACAGGTTGTAGGCCGGCTGGTGGATCAGCAGCGGCACCTTCCACTCGCGCAGCAGCGCGGCCATCTCGCGCGTCTTGCCGGCCGAGTACGACGAGATGCCGATGTACAGCGCCTTGCCCTGCTGCACCGCCTGGGCCAGCGCCGAGGCGGTTTCCTCGAGCGGCGTGTGCGGGTCGAAGCGGTGCGAATAGAAGATGTCGACGTAGTCGAGGCCCATGCGTTGCAGGCTCTGGTCGAGGCTGGCCAGCACGTATTTGCGCGAGCCGCCGCCCTGCCCGTAGGGGCCGGGCCACATGTCCCAGCCGGCCTTGCTCGAGATGATCAGTTCGTCGCGATAGGGCTTGAAGTCCTCGCGCAGCAGGCGGCCGAAATTGGTTTCGGCGCTGCCGTAGGGCGGGCCGTAGTTGTTGGCCAGGTCGAAGTGGTTGATGCCGAGGTCGAAGGCGGTGCGCAGCAGCTGGCGCTGGGTGGCGATCGGCGTGGTGTCGCCGAAGTTGTGCCACAGGCCGAGCGAGATGGCGGGCAGCACGAGGCCGCTGCGGCCCACCTTGCGGTAGGGCATGGATTCGTAACGCGTGGAGGCGGCGAGGTAGGTCATGGGCGATGGAAGAACGCGAAGAGAAAGAGAAAGGCGCCATGTCGGCGCCGGTACTTCGCGTTCGAGGATAGCGGCAATCGCGTCGACACGCAGGCCGCCGACCCGCTGCGTTACGACGCCACGGCCGTGTCGCGCCCGAAGGCCAGCGCCGCGAGTTCCTCGTCCGATGCGGGCAGCACCGGCGGCACCAGCGCGTCCTGCAGGAACAGCCGCAATGCGGTCCATCCCGAGCCGTCGGCCTTGCGCGCCTGGCGCCAGGCGGCCGCTTCGAGCAGCAGCACCGATTGATAAGTGCGCGCCATGCCCCAGGCCAGGCGCCGGCCGTCGCTCTCCTGCGCGCGCGGCATCAGCTCCGCGAGCGTGCGCCGCGCATGCACGATGGCATCGGGTGCGCGCGTGCCATGGCCCGCGAGCGTCGAGAGCCGCCCGTCGATGTCGGCGAGAAAGGCCTCGCCCGCCTCGGGCGCGCGCAGCGCACGCAGCACGTCGTGCGCGAGCACCGAGGTCGTGCCCTCCCAGATGCAATGCACGTGCAGGTTGCGCAGCACGCGCGGGATGCCCGTGTCTTCCACATAGCCCGCGCCGCCGAAGCTCTCGACCAGTTCGCTCGCGGCCCAGATGCTCTGGCGCGCGCAGGCCAGCTTGGTCAGCGGCGCCAGCAGGCGCGCGAGCCCGGGCGCGCCAGTGCCGCGCTCGTGGCGATTGAGCGCGAGCGCGGTCTCGAAGTTGAGCGCGAGCATCGCCTCGTACTCGGCCGTGATGCGCGCGATCCACTGCGCATGCAGCGGCTTCTCGGCGAGCAGCTGGCCAAACACGCGACGCCGGGTCGCGTAGTCGCGCGCCAGCATCAGCAGATGGCCCACGCCCGCCGGGCCGCCCCACGAGGCCCACAGCCGCGCGACGTTGAGCAGGTCGCCGATCTTCGCCACGCCGCGATCGATGCCGCCGACCGGCACCGCGACCGTGCCTTCGAGCTCGAGCTCCGCGGTCGGCAGGGCGCGCGTGCCGAGCTTGTCCTTCAGGCGCCGCACGGCGATGTGGTTCCAGCTGCCGTCGGGGCGGCGCAGCTCGACCAGGAACAGCGACAGCCCGCGGCTGCCCGGTACCGCATCGTCGGGCCGCGCGAGCGCGAGCGCCATCTGCGAGGTGGTGGCCGAGGTGAACCACTTGGTGCCGTGCAGCGACCAGGTGCCGTCGCCGCGCGGACGCGCGACGGTCGAGGTCTGGCCGACATCGGAGCCGCCCTCCTTCTCGGTCATCCACTGGCCCGAGGTCCAGCCGCCCTGCCGCGCCGTGAGCTTCGGCTTGTAGCGCGCGGCCAGTGCCTCGTCGTGCAGCGTGAGCAGGCGCGCGGCGCCATCGGTCATCACCAGCGGACACGAGGCCACCGCACCCGCGCCGTCGTACAGGTTCACGAGGCCGGCCTGCACCACGCGCGTGAATTCGCCATAGGGGTTCTCGTAGGGCAGCGCGACCAGGCCCTCCTCGAGGCCGATGTCGACCAGGCGGTGCCAGGCCGGATCGACCTCGATGCGGTCGACGCGCCGGCCCCAGGCATCGAAGGGCTCGTGGCGCGGCACGTTGTGCTCGGCCGTCGCGGCCAGCGCGGGAATCTCGCGCATCGCGCGCTCACCCATGCGCTGGAACAGCGGGCTCGCGTCGGCGAAGACCTCGGCGGGCAGCAGGCGTTCGAGCGTGTGGTGCAAGGTGCGGTCGCTCGCGAAGCGGTTCGACAGCTCGGGATGGGGCTGGATGAAGTCGGTCATGGTGTCTCCTTTGCCGAAGGCGGAACCGGCGCATTCGCGCCCTGCCCTTTCTTCGCGGGGGCGGCGCGCGCGGCGTGGTCGAGCACCGCGGCCAGGCACAGCGCGACGATGTCCTCGACCACGCGCTGTGCCGCGCGCTTGGACAGCACGCCGAGCGCGAGCGGGCCGATCATGGCCTCGGCCAGCGCGCCGACGATCGCCGCGGCGCTGGTGTGCGCGTTCTGCGCGCGGAACTCGCGGCTGTCGATGCCGTCCTCGATCACGGTCACGAAGATCGCGCGATAGGGTTCGCGAAAGCGCAGCCGGTCCTCGTCGATCTGCGGCGCCACCGGTTCGGCCAGCAAGGCCCACGCGAGCTTGGGCCGCTTGAGCGCGCGGTGCGCGAAGGTGCGGATGATCGCGGCCAATCGCTCGCTGGCACCACTCTCGGAGGCGGCCGCGGCGGCGCAGGCGTCGATCTCGCGTTGCGAGGCCTGGCGGAAGACCTCGTCGAACAGGTCGGTCTTCGACGGGAAATACTGGTAGAGCAAGCCGGTCGAGACCTCGGCCGTGGCCGCGACCATCGGCATGGTGGTGCCGCCGTAGCCATGGGTGGCCACGAGTTCGAGCGCGGCCAGCACGATGCGCTCGCGCGTGAGCGTCATGCGCTCTTCGACTTTCGATGTGCGTCGGTAGGTCACGCGAAGAATTGAATCACAGTTCATTTCTTATTGCAATTGCACTCCGGCTCCCTATACTTCGACGCCTCGGCCGCATTGCAACGATCACGCCGCCGGCGGCCACGGCGTCCAGTTCAACCACCAAGGAAGCTTCTCCATGCGCAGGTTCGACGACTCCTCTTTCGGTCATGGCTGGTTCCAGGCTGCCTACAGCGAGGACCTTCGCAAGGGCGAGGTGCAGCCCCTCACGGCCATGGGCCGCGAGTTCGTGCTGTGGCGCGACATGCAGGGCCAGGCCCATGCGATGGATGCGCACTGCCCGCACCTCGGCACCCATCTCGGCCATGGCGGCCGCGTCTGCGGCACCTCGCTGCGCTGCCCGTTCCACGGCTGGCAGTTCGCAGGCGACGGCGCCTGCACCGACATTCCCTACAGCCCGAATCCGCGCCTCGAGATGCGGCACCTGAAGTCCTGGCCGCTGGTCGAGCGCAACGGGCTGGTGATGGTGTGGTGGCATCCGCGCGGCATCGCGCCCAGCTTCGAGGTGCCGGCGATGCCCGAGCATGGCGATGCGCAGTGGTCGCGCTACCGGCGCCAGCGCTGGGAGGTCGCGACGATCTGGCAGGAGGTGCAGGAGAACATCGTCGACACCACGCACTTCCACCACCTGCACGGCGTGGCCACGCTGGCGCGGCTCGACCGCTTCGAGCCCGCGGGGCCGGCGCTGCACGTGAACATCCTGCACGACTTCAACACGCCGCGCGGCCGGCTGCCGGGCTTCCTGCAGACCTCGCTGTACGGCCCCTACTTCGCGACGGTGCGCTTTCGCATCGCCGATCTGGCCGAGATCCTGTTCGTCGATTCGGTGGTGCCGATCGAGGCCGGCCGCGTCGCCGTGAGCTTCAGCCTGATGGCGCGGCTGCAGGGCATCGCCTCGCCCGACATGAGCCTCGCGCTGATCGACGAGGCGATCCACCAGGTGAGCCAGGACGTGCCGATCTGGGAGCACAAGATGCGCTGGAAGCGCCCCAGCCTTGCCGAGGGAGACGGACCCATCATGCGCTTCCGCCATTGGGCCGAGCAGTTCGAGACCGAGGACGAAGTCCCGGCCCCCGCGCCCCCGCGCCGCATCGAGATCGCCGCCCATGCATGAGCTCGCCGCCACCGATGCCGTCTTCGTGCGCGAGGACGCGAACACCTGGCGCGCCAGCGAACTCGCGCGCGGTCCCTGGGATCCGCGCGCGCAGCATGGCGGTGCGCCCTGCGGCCTGCTCGCGCACATCGCCGAATCGGCCGTCGAGGGCGAAGGCTGGCAGCTCGCGCGGCTCACGGTCGAGCTGATCCGGCCGGTGCCGGTCGACCTGCTGTCGTCCGCCGTCGCGACCGAGGCGGGCCGCACCACCGCGCGCGTCGAGATCTCGTTGCTGGCCCAAGGCAAGCCGGTGGCGAAGGCGCATGCGCTGCTGGTGCGCACGCAGCCCGTGGTGCCGCCCGAAGGAGCGTTGCAAAGGCCGCTGGCCCCTGCCCTGTCGATGCCGGCACCCTCGGACTGCACGGCACCGCTGCGTATCCCGGGCCTGCCCGACGTGCGCTCGTTCTATTACACGGCGACCGAAAGCCGCGTGGCGGCCGGCGATGCCGCGGCGCCCGGTCCGGCCGCGGCATGGTTTCGATTGCGCGTCCCGCTGGTGGCCGGCGCGGCCAATTCGCCCGCGATGCGCGCGGCCGCCGCGGCCGACTTCGGCAACGGCCTGAGCTGGGTACTGCCGGTCGAGCGCTTCAACTTTGCCAACGCCGACCTCTCGCTGCAGCTCGCGCGGCAGCCGGTCGGCGACTGGATCGGCCTCGATGCCGTGACCGCGGTCGCGCCCGACGGCAGCGGCTGCACCTTCAGCCAGCTGCACGACGAGCGCGGCCGCTTCGGCTTCGCGACGCAGACGCTGCTCGTCTTCGCGCGCTAGCGTTTCAGCTCAAGCGCTCGTCAGCCCGCGCGACACCGGCAGCTTGCGCACGCGCTTGCCGGTCACCGCGAAGATCGCGTTGGTGATCGCGGGCGCGATGCCCGAGGTGCCGGGCTCGCCCATGCCGCCGGGCGCTTCGCCGCTGGCCACGATGTGGGTCTCGATCGCCGGCGTCTCGTTGATGCGCAGCGGCCGCACGTCGTGGAAGTTCGACTGCTCGATGCGTCCGTCCTTCACCGTCGCCTCGCCCCATAGCGCGCCCGAGATGCCGAAGATCACGCCGCTCTGCACCTGGGCCTGCACCGTGTCGGGGTTGACGACCACGCCGGTGTCGAGCGCGCACACCACGCGCCTGACCACCGGCTCGCCGCCATCCTTCGGCACCTCGACCTCGGCCACCAGCGCCATGAAGGTGCCGAAGGCGAACTGCAGCGACACGCCGCGCCCGCGCTGCGGCGGCAGCGGCGTGCCCCAGCCGGCCTTCTGCGCCGCGAGCTCGAGCACGGCCTTGGCGCGCGGGTTGGCGCCCAGCAGCGCGCGCCGGTAGTCCACCGGATCGGCCTTGGCCGCATGCGCGAGCTCGTCGATGAAGCTCTCGACCACGAACACGTTGTGCGTCGGTCCCACGCCGCGCCAGAACGCGGTGGGCACCGGCGGCTCGTGGTTCACGTACTCGATGCGGATGTTCGGCAGCGCATAGGGCGGTTTCTCGGCGCCGTCGATGGTCTCGGGATCGAAGCCGTTGTTGTAGGCCGGCGGCAGCCAGCGCTTGAGGATCGACGAGCCCGTGATGCGATGGCGCCAGGCCACCGGCCGGCCCTGCGCATCGAGGCCCGCGCTCACGCGGTCGTAGAAGTACGGCCGGTACATGTCGTGCTGCGTGTCCTCCTCGCGCGTCCACACCACCTTGACCGGGCCGTCGACCTGCTTCGCGATCTGCACCGCGCGCGTGATGCTGTCGACCTCGAGCCGGCGACCGAAACCGCCGCCCAGCAGGTGGTTGTGCACCGTGACCTTCTCCACCGGCAGGCCCGATGCGGCCGCCGCCGCGGCACGCGCGCGCGTGATCACCTGGGTGCCGACCCACACCTCGCAGCCGTCGGGCCGCACATGCACCGTGCAGTTCAGCGGCTCCATCGCCGCATGGACCAGGAACGGCACTTCGTACACGGCCTCGAGGCGCTGCGCCGCGCCGGTCATCGCCGCCGCGTTGTCGCCCTCGTTGCGCGCCACCGCACCGGTCTGCAGCGAAGCCTGCTTCATCGATTCGACGATCGCCGCAGAGTCGACACCCGCATTGGCGCCGCCGTCCCATTCGATCGCGAGCGCCGCCAGGCCCTTCTTCGCCGCGCCCATGTGGTCGGCCACCACCGCCACGCAGTCGTCGAGCCGCACGATCTGGCGCACGCCGCGCACCGCCTTCGCCTTGCTGTCGTCCACGCTGCGCAGGCGGCCGCCGAACACCGGCGACTGCGCGAGCGTGGCGACCTTCATGCCCGGCACCTTGGCATCGATGCCGTAGAGCGCGCTGCCGTCCACCTTGGCCGGCGAGTCGAGCCGCTTCGCGGGCGTGCCGATCAGCCGGAAATCGGCCGGCGCCTTGAGCGCGACCTTCTCGGGCAGCGGCAGCTTCGCGGCATCGGCGACCAGCGCGCCGTACTTCAGGCGCCGGCCGCTGGCCGCATGCACGACCTCGCCGCGGGCCGCCTTGCAGCTGTCGGGCGACACCTTCCAGCGCTGGGCCGCGGCCTGCACGAGCACCGTGCGAGCGGTGGCGCCGGCACGCCGCAGCGGCTCGTAGGCGGCGCGGATGGTGGTCGAGCCACCGGTCACCTGGAAGCCCAGCAGGGGATTGCCATAGAGCTTGTCGTCGGGCGGCGCATGCTCGACGCGCACCGCGGCCAGGTCGACCTCGAGCTCCTCGGCGATCAGCATCGGCACGCTGGTGTAGGTGCCCTGCCCCATCTCGATGTAGCCCATGGTCACGGTCACGCGGCCATCGGGCGCGATCTTCACGAAGGCATTGGGTGTCCAGGACGGGGTTCCCGCCGAGGCACCGGCAGCCTCTGCCGCATCGGGCGCGGTGCCCAGGCCCACGCCGATCAGCAGGCCGCCGCCGAGCGCGGCGCCGATGCTCAGGAAGCCGCGGCGCGACAGCGCGGGCGAATCCACCGGCGCGTGTTCCGTCAGTCGATCGATCAGCATCTCAGGCCACCGCCTTTCCGGAGAGCGCGCGTGCCGCTTCCTTGATGCCCGTGCGGATGCGCACATAGGTGCCGCATCGACAGACGTTGCCGCTCATCGCGGCATCGATCTCCTCGTCGCTCGGCGCCGTGTTCTTGCTCAGCAGCGCGGTAGCCGACATCAGCTGGCCCGATTGGCAGTAGCCGCACTGGACCACGTCGAGGTCGAGCCAGGCCTTCTGCAGCGCGCGGCCCACGCGCGTGGCGGCGAGCGACTCGATGGTGCTCACGTTCGCCTTGCCCACCGATTCCACGGTCGTGAGGCAGGCCCGCGTGGGCGCGCCGTCGACATGGATGGTGCAGGCGCCGCACAGGCCCATGCCGCAGCCGAACTTGGTACCGGTCATGCCGAGCACGTCGCGCAAGGCCCAGAGCACCGGCGTGTCGCCGTCGACGTCGAGCGGGCGTTCGATTCCATTGACTTTCATGTTGTTCGTGTCCTTGTCGTGGGGTGGTTCGCTGCCCCCGCGACGCACCCGGCGGTGCGGCACGCAGGCAGGCCGACCGGAGGATGTCACGCCGCGCGAATTCCTGCAGGACGCGCAAGCCTCCTTTCGGGACATCGTGCGTAGGCGATGTCCGGCCGCACGATGCGCGGCGCGGCCGTTCCCGGGCGCCGATCAGGCGTCGACCATTCACAGACCGCCAGGAAAGGATCACCATGTTCGACCACATCGGCTTCAGGGTGCGCGACCTGCGCGCCGCGCGCCGCTTCTACGACGCGGTCGCGGGCGCGCTCGGCCTGCAGACTATCGACAACAGCGCCCATTCGTTCCTGCTCGTGCGCAGCACCGAGCAGACGGTGCCCTTCGTCTGGATCGGCACCGACCAGCCGGCCTTCTGGAGCGGCGCGCACCAGGTGTCGGCCAGCCCGATCCACCTCGCGCTCTCGGCGAAGACGCCGCAGGAGGTCGATGCCTTCCACCGCGCGGCGCTGCAGGCCGGCGGCATCGACAACGGTTTTCCCGGCCCGCGCGGGCCGGCCGAGATGCACTACTACGGCGCCTACGTGCTCGACCCCGACGGCAACAACGTCGAGGCCGGCTGCCGCGGCGCGGGCTGATGCGGCCGGCTCAGGCCGCGACCGCGCCGGCGTACATGTAGCGCCGCGACCAGGGCAGCGTCTTCGCGGCGCGGCCGGCCTTGCGGCCCACGATCTGGTAGATCGCCACGTCGTCGTTCTCGAACGCATAGGCGCAGCCCGCGAGGTACACGCGCCAGATGCGGAACTTCTCCTCGTCGACCATGGCGCGCACCTGCTCGGTGTGCGCCTCGTAGGCGTCGCTCCACAGCCGCAGCGTGCGCGCGTAGTGGCGGCGCAGGTTCTCGATGTCGAAGGCCTCGAGGCCGCCCTGCTGCATGGCTTGCAGCGCCAGGCCGATGTGCGGCAGCTCGCCGTTCGGGAACACGTAGCGGTCGATGAAGTCGCCGCCACCGTACGAGACGCCGCCGCCCTCGGGGTCGGACGAGGTGATGCCGTGGTTCATCACCACGCCGTCATCGGCCAGCAGCTCGCGCACGCGCTGGAAGTACTCGGGCAGGTTCTTGCGGCCCACGTGCTCGAACATGCCGACGCTGGTGATGCGGTCGAACTGCCCGCCCACGTCGCGGTAGTCCTGCAGCCGGATCTCGATGCGGTCGGCCAGGCCCGCGGCCTGCACGCGCTCGGTCGCGAGGTCGAACTGGTTCTGCGACAGGGTCACGCCCACGCAGCGCGCGCCGAACTTCCGTGCCGCGCGGATCACGAGCGCGCCCCAGCCGCAGCCGATGTCGAGCAGGGTCTGGCCCGGCTGCAGCTGGATCTTGGTGAGGATGTGGTCGATCTTCTTGAGCTGGGCGGTCTCGAGGTCCTCGTCGCCGTTCTCGAAGTAGGCGCATGAATAGACCATGTTCGGGTCGAGCCAGAGTTGGTAGAAGGCGTTCGAGACGTCGTAGTGGTACTGGATCGACTTGCGGTCCGACGCCTTGGTGTGCGTGAAGTAGCGCGCCATGCTCTTGAGCGCGCTGGCACCGGCGCCGGTGCCGCTGTCGAGCGAGCTCTTCGCGAGCGCGTAGGCGATGTCGATGATGTCGCTGAGCTTGCCCTCGATGTCGATCTTGCTCTGCACGTAGGCCTCGCCGAGGTTGGCCAGCGTCGGCTCGAGCATCAGCGACAGCGCCGAGGGCGACTTCACGTGCAGGGTGACGGCGGGGCCGCTGAAGTCGCCGAAGTCGTACGACTTGCCGTCCCACAAGGTCAGCCGCGCGGGCAGATTGGCACGTGCGCGGACGGCCGCGCTCCACTGTTCGACCTTCTTTTCCCAAAGCATGCATTTCTCCGTGTTGGTGTTGCTTGCGATTCGGGAAAGCACGATAGCGAGATTCCTTCGGATGTGCAGGGACATGCCGTGCTCGACCTGATGGCGACACGACTTAGCGTTGGAATCTGACGGGAAGCCGTGGGTCCGGCGGCAACGTGCGGGAAAACTACAGTATTCAGAAATCTGACAATCTGTAATACAAATGCACTATTTACAAAGAATAATTGCGGAAATCGTAACGAAGCTGCGCACAGGCCTCAGAGCCTCGGCTAGGGAAAAAGCTCGGATGAACACCAACCTTGAATTCCAATGCCGATGGCTATTTCATCTTCCAACTGCGCCTGCGGGCTGGCTCATCTCGAACGGATCCCGCGCCGCACCTGGATGCGCTGGCTTCCGTGGTTGCGCTACTACCAGTGCACCTTGTGCGGCGGCCGGCGCATGGCGACCGAGAACGCGGTGAATGCGGCCGTGGCCGCCCGCGCGAGCCGCGAAGCCGTCGCGCGACGGTAATCGCCCGGCCCTGACCATCGCCTGAACAGGCGCGCCCGCGGGCGCGCACCGCTCCACCCGGTTTTGCACCGGGGATGGTCCGAATCTTTTCCCCCGACTGTTCCGGGGGCGCGCTCAGTCGTACCGCACGGTCACGAGCGCGACGGCGGCCGCCTGCGCCGCCATCGACAACACCCCACCGTCCTGCCCGATCGACCGCTCGCTGCTTGGCGCGAGCGGCGTCCTGCGCCCCCGCGCGTCGATGAACGCGATCGCCAGCGGCTGCTCGCCGAGCGTATCGACCCGCACGCTGGCGCTGGGCGGATCGATCTCCTGGCGCAGGAAACGGATCTCCATGGCGTGGCTCGTCACGCGGTGAACGAGCGCGCCCGGCCTCGCGTCGACGCGCATCTCGTAAGGTGCGCCGACGATCGCGCCGGTGAAGTGGATGGTCCCGTCGGCGGCCGTGGCCGCCAGCGGCAGAAGGCACAGGGCAAGCATTGCCCGAGGTGCCAGGTTTCGAAGCGTCGACCCGTGATGGTTCACGTTGACTCCCTTCTCGCTGCTCAGTTGGCTCCCTTATTTCTGAACAGAATGAAACCATTCTTTACAAGTGAATGCAAGCAATTGTTTCCGTCATTGCGAGGGGTTGCCAGTCGATCCGGGACGCTGTACGGGGCTGTCACCACGCTGTCGCGCCAGCGTGTTCCGCGCGGCGGCGGCGTCCGCGATCAGGAATGCGGGGCCGGCTCGGGCGGCGCGTCGCTGGCTTCGATGAACAGCCGCTTGATCATCGGAAAGCGCGCGCGCACCTGCCGCTCGATGGCGGCGATGGCCGCGGCGGCTTCGCCGGTGTCGGTGTCGTCCTTGAAATTGACGTCGACGATGGCGAGCACCTGGTCGGGTCCGATGTACATCGACAGCACCCGGCCCACCTCCTCCACGCTGGGCTGGGCCATCGCCAGCTCGCGGATCGCGCGTGCCGTCTCGGGCCGCACGCCCTCCCCGATCAGCAGGCCGCGCGACTGGGCGATCAGCAGCAGCGCCACGCCCGCCAGCAGCAGGCCGATCACCATCGAGGCCGCGCCGTCGAACACCGGCATGTCGAAGCGGTGCCCGAGGTAGATGCCCAGCGCCGCGACCGCGAGGCCGGCCAGCGCGGCCGAGTCCTCGGCCAGCACGGTGTAGGTGGTCGGGTCCTTGCTGCGGTCCAGCGCCTGCCAGAACGGCGTGCCGCCCGCCTGCGCGCGGAACTGCCGCAGCGCGATCAGGAAGCTCGTGCCCTCGAACACCGCCGCGGCCGCGAGCACCACGTAGTTCCAGGTCGGATCGCGCAGCGGCTCGGGATGGCGGATGTGCTCGATGGCTTCATAGAAGGACACGCCGCCGCCGAGCCCGAAGATCAGCACCGCGACGATCAGGCTCCAGAAGTAGAGCTCCTTGCCGTGGCCGAACGGATGCTCCACGCTCGCCGGGCGCTTGCTCAGGCGCAGGCCGACCAGCAGCAATATGCCGTTGAAGGTGTCGACCGACGAATGGATGCCCTCGGACAGCATCGCCGAGCTGCCGGTGATGCCGGCCACGACGAACTTCGTGACCGCGATGGCGATGTTGGCGCCGATCGCGCCGTAGATGGCGATGCGGGATTCGGCCATGGGCTGGGCGTGGCCGTACGCCGAGCGGCTCAGGGCAGGCCGAGATAGATGCGCAGGTCGTCCCGCTGGGTGCCGGCCGAGGCGACGGCGGTGCGAAGCCGTTCTTCCGACACGCCGAACCATTCGGTCCAGTAGTCGACTTCCTTGAGATCGGTCACGTCGATCCGGTCATCGTCCCTGGGGATGCGGATCTGAAGGTCTTCGGACATCGGGCGTTCTCCTGCGTTGAAGCCACGCAGTGTCGCGAGCGCGCGGCGCCACGAGGCCGGACGCGGACGACAGCGCGTGCAGGACGGCATCCATGCGCGCGGCGCAGGCAGGAACGCTCAGGCGGCCTCGCGCGATGCGGCCCCGAGCGCGTCGTTGCCCGCTTCCCCGAGCCAGCGCCGCTTGTCGCGCAGCGGCGGCGCGCCGAACATGCGGCCGTACTCGCGCGCGAACTGCGAGGGGCTTTCGTAGCCCACGTCGTGCGCGGCCGTCGCCACGTCGGCGCCGGTCAGCAGCATCAGCCGCCGGGCCTCCTGCAGGCGCAACTGCTTCTGGTACTGCAGCGGGCTCATCGCGGTCACGGCCTTGAAGTGATGGTGGAACGACGACACGCTCATGTGCACCGCGCGCGCCATGTCCTCCACCTTCAGCGACTGCGCGAAGTTCACGCGCAGCGCGCTGATCGCCTTGGCCACGCGCTGGGTGTGGCTGTCCTGCAGCGCGATCTGCCGCAGCCGCGCGCCCTCGCCGTTCACCAGCAGCCGGTACATGATCTCGCGCTTGATCAGCGGCGCCATGATCGGCACGTCCTCGGGCGTTTCCAGCAGGCGCAGCAGCCGCAGCACCGGCTCGAGCACCGGCATCGCGATGCGGTTGACGTACATGCCGCGCGAGGCCGGCGCATTGGCCTTGGCCGGCAACTGCTCGTTACGGATCAGCTCGCCGATCTCGTCGACCGCGAGCTCGAGCCGCAGGCCCAGGTAGGGCTCCTGCTCGCTGGTCACGCGCACCTGGCCACACACCGGCAGGTCGACCGAGGTCACCAGGTAGTGCATCGGGTCGTACACGTAGATGTCGTCGCCCACCATGATCCGCTTGGAACCCTGCGCGATCAGGCCCAGCGCCGGCGTCTGCATCGCGTGCTTGGGACCGTCGGGCTTGCTGACGCAGTAGACGAACAGGCCGGGCACCGCGGTGTCGACGGAGCCGTCGCGGCCGCCGGTCACCAGGTTGATCAGGCGCACCAGCTCCTTGCGGGCTTCGTCGAGTTCGGGTTCGAGCGGCAGCGGCGTGCCGATGGCGGAAAGGATGTCGGGGGTTTCGTCGGACATGTGGCGGGGTCCTTGTCACGGTGGAGAAACAAGCGGCTCGAAGCTTAAACCTGCCCTGGCGCCAGCGCGCGCCTGCGGCCACCGGTCTGGAGAATTAGGCAAGACCTTTGCAGGAACGCGCTGGCCCCGGGGCGGTGCCCGGCCGGATACTTTTCGCAGCCCTCCGGGCCTCCCAACGCAAAGGAATTCTTTCGATGCAATACCGCAAATTCGGCCGCACCGGCCTCTTCGTCTCCGAACTCTGCCTCGGCACCATGACCTTCGGCGGGTCTTCGGGCATCTGGGGCCAGATCGGCGATCTCCAGCAATCCGACGCCGAGGCGCTGGTCGGCCGCGCGCTCGACGCCGGCATCAACTTCATCGACACCGCCGACGTCTATTCCGAAGGCCAGTCGGAAGTCATCACTGGCCAGGCGCTCAAGAACCTCAAGGTGCCGCGCGACAAGGTGGTGGTGGCGACCAAGGTGCTCGGCGAGACCGGCAGCAAGGGCGTCAACTCGGCCGGCGCCTCGCGCTACCACATCATGGACGGCGTGAAGGCCAGCCTGCAGCGGCTGCAGCTCGACCACATCGACCTCTACCAGATCCACGGCTTCGACCCCGCCACGCGGATCGAGGAAACCGTGGAGGCGCTCGACACCCTGGTGCGTCACGGCCACGTGCGCTACGTGGGCGTGTCGAACTGGGCCGCTTGGCAGATCGTCAAGGCGCTGGGCATCTCCGAACGCAAGGGCCTGGCGCGCTTCGAATCGCTGCAGGCCTACTACACGATCGCGGGCCGCGACCTCGAGCGCGAACTGGTGCCGATGCTGCGCAGCGAGGAGGTCGGCCTGATGGTCTGGAGCCCGCTGGCCGGCGGCTTCCTCAGCGGCAAGTACAGCCGCTCGGGCGAGGCGCAGCAGGCCGAGCAGGGCAGCCGCCGCATCGCCTTCGACTTTCCGCCGGTCGACAAGGAACGCGCCTTCGACTGCATCGACGTCATGCGCGAACTGGCCGAGGCACGCAAGGTCTCGGTGGCGCAGATCGCGCTGGCCTGGCTGCTGCACCAGCCGGTGGTGACCAGCGTGATCATCGGCGCCAAGCGCGTCGACCAGCTCGACGACAACATCGCCGCCACCGCCATCCAGCTCGATGCCGACGAGCTCGCGCGGCTCGACAAGGTCAGCGCGCTGCCGGCCGAGTACCCGGGCTGGATGCTCGAGCGCCAGGGCGGCGTGCGGCGCCAGCGCGTGGCGGATTCGCTGTCGCGCGGCTGAGCCGACGAAAGGGCCGCCACGCGGCGGCCCTGCCCTACTTCTTCGGCTGCACCTCGAAGGCCAGCAGCTGCGTGATCTGGCTCGCGGTGTTGAAGTTGTTGTCCGACACCAGCACCAGCGTGTCGTTGCCGTTGGGCAGCTTCGGTCCCCAGGCGATGCCCTCGATGTTGTCGAGCTTGGCCAGGCCCAGCGTGTTGAGGTCGAGCACCAGGCGCTTGCGCACCGGCTTGTAGTCGGCACCCACGAGGCTGGCGAGGCCGCGCACGTCGGTGGCGCCCTCGGTCTCGATCTCGTAGAGGCGGATGTAGTTGCTGTAGTTGCCGTCGGCGGCCTGCACGCCCGCGCGCTCGATCACCAGGAACTGGTGGTCGTTGATCGCGAGCATCTCCGACACGCCGTTGTCGGCGTTCGGTCCGGTGGGCGCCTTGGGGATCGCATCGATCGGATAGGCCACCTGGCGCAGCACCGCGCCCGCGCGATCGAACTGCGTGAAGCGCGAGACCGCGCCGCTCGTGGGCGTGGGCAAGGGGCCGTCCTCGTAGATCGGCGCTTCCATGCCGACCCACAGGCTCCTGCCGTCGGCCGAGAAGCTCAGCGCCTCGTAAGTCGCGTTGTTGCGCGAGCCTTTCTCCTGCGTCGGCGACATCCTGAACATCGCGGGCGCCGGCAGGATCAGGTTGGCCACGCCGTCGATGGCCATGCGCGCCACGAAGGGATCGAGGCCGCGTGCGCGGTCGCCCTCGCTGCCCCACCACAGGCCGCCGCCCTGCGGATCGATGCGGAACGATTCGGGATCGGCCGCGATGCTGGGGCTGCCGGAGACGTTGGAATAGACATTGCCGTTCATGTCCTTGAGCGCGATCGTCGAACGGAAGCGCACCGAGGAGAAGCGCTGGCCGTCGTAGTCCAGCTCGGCCGTGTGGAAGCGCGACGAGACGCGGTCGTCGCTGAGGAAATACCAGAGCCTGGTGGCCGGGTCGTAATCGACCGCCGAGAGCCCGCCGACCTGCACGCCGTCGATCTTCAGGTCGTTGGCCAGCACCTGTTCGCCGATCAGCCGCACGCTCTGCACGCTGCGCTCGGGTGCGGGCGCCGGCGCGGGTGGTGGCGCCGCGGGCGCGGGCGCCGGTGCCACCGGCAGGAACACGGCGCCGTCGCCACCCCCGCCGCAGGCGGTCAGGACCGTGGCCGCGCAGAGCGCCGCGGCCAGAAGACGAAGAGCGACGGGCTTGAAGGGAGGTGCGAAGGAAGGCATCGGGCGCTGCGCGAGTGGGCGAAGCGCCGGATGCTAGGGAGGGCAGATGACGGTTCGGTGAAGCCGCGCCGCCCGCGACGGTGGGAGCGCCCCCCGCTCAGCCCGTGTTCCGGCGCACCAGCGCCGCGATGTATTCGCGCAGCGAAACGCGCCCGCGCTCGGGGTTCTCGACCTCGTACTTCTTCTCGAGCGTGACGCGCGTCATCGCCGCATACGAGGCCGCGCCCGCGTCCGAGAAACCCATCGCCTTGAACGCGTGCTCCCACTGGCTGCGTGGCGTCTGGACCGCGCGCACCGGCTTGTTCAGCGCCAGCGCGAAGGCTTCGGCCACGTCCGCGCTGGTATAGGCCTCGGGCCCTTCCACGTGGTGCGGGCCCGAGTCCTTGGCCGGCCCTTCCATCAGCCGGGCCGCGAACTGGCCCAGGTCGCGCGGCGCCACCATCGGCAGCGCGAAGTCGACCGGGTACATGGTGTGGACCACGCCCTGCTGCTGCGCCGTCTGCAGCGACAGGTCCCAGTTGCTCATGTAGTAGGCCGCGCGGATCACGGCGGTGGGAACGGGCTGGGCCGCGAGCGCCTGCTCCATCTCGTAGAGCACGCCGAGGTCGCCGATGCGCTCGCCGGGCTGCGCGCCATAGGCCGACTCGGCCACGATCTTCTCGAGGTCGGCGCCCTCCACCGCGCGCAGGATGCTGCGCAGGCTGCGCCGTTCCTCGGCCGCGGTGTCGGTCGAGGGTGCCGCGGGCGGGTTCAGCAGGAACAGGCGCTTGCCGCCGGCCAGCACGCGCTGGAACGCGGCGACGTCGAACACGTCGACCACCGCGACCTTGGCGCCCTTCTTGCGCAGCGCCTCGGTCTTCGCGGCCTGGCGCGTGATGACGGTGACGGGCTGGCCCTTGGCCAGCAGGGCTTCGGCCAGGGCCGAGCCCACGTGGCCGGTGGCTCCGAGGATGATGTGCATGGGTGTCTCCGTGAGAGTGCGGGCGTTCAACCGCGC
>NZ_JBZAYE010000629.1:0-4131 GCF_058244205.1 Variovorax sp. 20P10.2.4 | reverse complement strand
CGATCGACCGCCTTCACGCCCAGGCCCGGCACGCGCAGCAGCAGCTCGCGCGGCGCATGGTTGAGGTCGACCGGAAAGCGTTCCGCATGCGCGAGCGCCCAGGCCATCTTGGGATCGACGTCGAGCCGCAGCAGGCCGTCGCGCTCGGCCACGATCTCGCCGTGCTCGAAGCCGTAGAAGCGCATCAGCCAGTCGGCCTGGTAGAGCCGGTGCTCGCGCATCAGCGGCGGGGCGGCCAGCGGCAGCGCGCGCGCCGCGTCGGGGATCGGGCTGAAGGCCGAGTAGTAGACGCGGCGCAGCCGGTAGGCGCCGTAGAGCGTGGCGCTGGTCGCGAGGATGGCGCGGTCGTCGGTGGCGTCGGCGCCCACGATCATCTGCGTGCTCTGGCCCGCGGGCGCGAACGGCGGCGGCTTCGCGGCCACGGGCGTCGCGCCCGGCAGCGCGCGGATCGGCACCACGCGGCGCGCCTCCTCGCGCGTGTCGTCGATCTGCAAACGCAGCCGCGCCATCGAGCGCCGGATCGCGCTCTCGTCCTTCTCGGGCGCCAGCGCCTGCAGGCCCTCGGTGGTCGGCATCTCGACGTTGATGCTGAGCCGGTCGGCATAGCGGCCGGCGCGCGCGATCAGCTCGTCGCTGGCATCGGGAATGGTCTTGAGATGGATGTAGCCGCGGAAGTCGTGGTCCTCGCGCAGCGAGCGCGCGACCTCGACCACCTGCTCCATCGTGTGGTCGGGCGACTTGACGATGCCGCTCGAGAGGAACAGCCCCTCGATGCAGTTGCGGCGGTAGAAGTCGAGCGTGAGCTGCACCACCTCCTCGGCGCGGAAGCGCGCGCGCGGCACGTTGCTCGAGGCGCGGTTCACGCAATAGAGGCAGTCGTACTGGCAGTGGTTGGTCAGCAGCACCTTGAGCAGCGAGATGCAGCGGCCGTCGGGCGCATAGCTGTGGCAGATGCCCATGCCCTCGGTCGAGCCGATGCCGCGCCCGCCCACCGAGTCGCGCGGCTGCGAGCCGCTCGACGCGCAGGAGGCGTCGTACTTGGCGGCATCGGCCAGGATGGCGAGCTTGTGCTGGAGGTCCATGGAGTGGGCAGGCGGGCGGGAAACACTGTACTTTTATACAGATGTTAACCGTCCCGTCGCCCCGATGGCCCTGCGGCCATGCGCGCGGGTCGGGCATTGCCCGCCGCGCCCTTTCAGTCGATGTAGCGCAGCCCCGCCGCCGCCAGCGCCGGCCGCATGTCGTACATGTCGAGCCCGAGCACGCCGCTCGCGAGCTTCTCGCGCTTCGACGTCTCCAGCGCCTCGCGCTGGCGCGCCTTCTCGAGCGTGGCCGCGGCCATCGCGCGCGGCACGCAGACCACGCCGTCGTCGTCGGCCACGATCGCATCGCCGGGCTGCACCGACATGCCGGCGCAGACCACCGGGATGTTGACCGAGCCCAGCGTGGCCTTCACGCAGCCCTTGCTGCTGATGGCCTTGCTCCAGACCGGGAAGCCCATCTGCTGCAGCGTGCGCACGTCGCGCACGCCGCCGTCGATCACCAGCGCGCGCGCCCCGCGGGCCTGGAAGCTGGTGGCCAGCAGGTCGCCGAAGAAGCCGTCGCTGCTCGGCGCGGTGACGGCCGCCACCACGATGTCGCCGGGGCGGATCTGCTCGGCCGCGACATGCAGCATCCAGTTGTCGCCCGGATGCAGCAGCACGGTGACGGCGCTGCCGCTGACCTGCGCGCCCGGATAGATCGGCCGCATGTACGGCGCGAGCAGGCCGACCCGGCCCATGGCCTCGTGCACCGTGGCCGAGCCCAGGGCCGCGAGGGCGTCGACGACCTGCGCGTCGGCGCGTTCGATGTGGCGATGGACGACGCCGAGTTCATGCATGGCGGGCTCCTTGGGTGGAATGAGATTGGGGATCGAATAGCCGGCCGCGCGCGTTCAGCTGCGCATCGAGCCGGGGAAAGACGCGGCGCGCATTGCCTTCGTAGACATGCGCGCGCTGCTCGGCGCTCAGCGCGGCGGCCTCGATGTAGCGCCGCGTGTCGTCGTAGAAGTGGCCGGTCTCGGGATCGATGCCGCGCACGGCGCCGATCATCTCGGAGGCGAACAGGATGTTCTCGACCGGGATCACGCGCGCGAGCAGGTCGATGCCCGGCTGGTGGTAGACGCAGGTGTCGAAGAACAGGTTCTTCAGCAGGTGCTGCGCGAGCGGCGGCTTCTTCATCTCCTGCGCCAGGCCGCGAAAGCGCCCCCAGTGGTAGGGCGCGGCGCCGCCGCCATGCGGGATCACGAAGCGCAAGGTGGGGAAGTCGGCGAACAGGTCGCCCTGGATGCACTGCATCACGGCCGTGGTGTCGGCATTGAGGTAGTGCGCGCCCGTGGTGTGGAAGCAGGCGTTGCAGCTGGTGCTCACGTGGATCATGGCCGGCACGTCGAGCTCGACCATCTTCTCGTACAGCGGATACCAGTGGCGGTCGGTCAGCGGCGGGCTGTTCCAGAAGCCGCCCGAAGGATCGGGGTTGAGGTTGACGCCGACGAAGCCGTAGTCGCGCACGCAGCGCTCGAGCTCGGCGATGCACGAGGCGACCGGCACGCCCGGCGACTGCGGCAGCATGGCCGCGCCCGCGAAGCGCTCGGGGAACATCGCGCTCACGCGGTGGCACAGCTCGTTGCAGATCGCGGCCCATGCGGACGACACCGCGAAGTCGCCGACGTGGTGCGCCATGAAGCTCGCGCGCGGGCTGAAGACGGTGAGGTCGATGCCGCGCTCGTCCATCAGCCGCAGCTGGTTGCCCTCGATGGATTCGCGCAGCTCGTCGTCGCCGATGCGCAGCTCGGACGCGGCCGGCGCGGGCCGCCCCGTGCCGAAGGCCTCGACCTGGCGCCGGCGCCAGGCCTCGAGCGCGGCCGGCGCGGTGGTGTAGTGGCCGTGGCAGTCGATGATCATGAGGTCGACGCCGTGCTCAGTCGGCCTTGATGTCGGCCGCGCGGATCACCTGCTCCCACTTGGCCGATTCGCTCTTGAGGAAGGCCGCGGCCTCCTGCGGGCTCGAGGGCGTGATGACCGCGCCGAGCGCGCCCAGCTTCTCGCGCGTGCCGACATCGGCCAGCGCCTTGCGCGTCTCGGCATTGAGCTTGGCGACCACCTCGGGCGCGGTGCCGGCCGGCGCGAGCAGGGTCCACCAGACGCTGGCGTCGAAGTTCGGCAGGCCGGCCTCGGCCATGGTGGGCACGTTCGGCAGCATCGGCGCGCGCTGGGCGCCGCTGACCGCCAGCGCGCGCAACCGGCCCGACTGGATGTGCGGCAGCACCTCGAGCGGATTCAGCAGCATGAACGAGGTGCGCCCCGCGATCAGGTCGACCAGCGCGGGCGAGCCGCCCTTGTAGGCCACGTGCAGCGCATCGAACTTGCCGACCGAGGCCAGCAGCGCACCGGCCAGGTGGCCCGAGCTGCCGTTGCCGGCCGAGCCGTAGCTCATGTCGCCGGGCTTGGCGCGCGCGGCCGCGAGCAGCTCGGGCACGGTCTTGTAGGGCGCGCTGGCCGGCACCACCAGCACCAGCGGCGCATAGCCCAGGCGCGCCACGGCGACGAAGTCGCGCAGGCCGTTGAACGACAGCTTGGGATAGAGCGTGTTGTTGGTCACCACGCCGTTGGCCGCCACCAGGAGCGAGTAGCCGTCGGGCGCCGAGCGCGCGACGTTCTCGGTGCCGATGTTGGCGTTGGCGCCGGGCCGGTTGTCGACGATCACCGGCTGGCCCATCTGCGTCGACAGCCGCTCGCCGACCACGCGGCCCACGGTGTCGACCGCGCCGCCGGCCGCGAAGGGCACGACCAGCCGGATCGGCTTGCTCGGATACGGCGCCTGCGCGAGCGCCAGCGAGGGCGCGGCGAGGCAGGCCAGGAAGAGCGCGCCAAGGCGGCGGCGCAGCGGGGCGGTGGATGTCATGAGCGAGTCTCCTGCGGAAAGCCGCGAGCCTAGGATTCGCAACGCGGCCGCACAATGCCGTTCCACTCCGCGAAACGATGGCCTCCTCCGCACGCGCTCCCACCCGCACCGCCAAGCCCGTGCCGCGCGCGGAGGGCGTGACCGCGGTGGCGCGTTCGCTCGCCATCCTCGATGCCTTCGGCACCGCCG
>NZ_JBZAYE010000628.1:0-4132 GCF_058244205.1 Variovorax sp. 20P10.2.4 | reverse complement strand
CCTCGAGCGTGCCGCGCACGACGATGCTGCCGGGCACGACGCCGATCGCGCCGCTGTCGTTGCCAAGCTGGAGCGAGCCGCCGGTGTCGACCTCGATGCGCGCGCCGGTGCCGACCTCCACCGTGTTGCCCGCCAGCAGCAGCGAGGCGGGTGCGCGCGCGAGCCGCTGCTCGAGCGGCAACGCGCGCAGCGGGCCCAGCTCGGCCAGGTTCGCGCCCGAGGCGATGCGCGTGGCATCGACGCCGCCGAGATCGATGGCCAGCGGCCGCAGCGAGACCGCCACGCCTTCGGGCACCACGATGCCCTTGGCGTTGTCGACCGTCAGCGAACGGAAGCCGCGCGAGGCATAGAGGTCGGCGGGCAGGTGCAGCAGCGCGTCGCCGCCGTCGTTGTTGCCACCGAGTTGCACGTCGTAGCCGTTGGCGTTGATCGACAGCGCACCGCCCGAGCCGGCCGAGAAGGCGCGCAGGTCGAGCCGATCGAGGGTGTCGGCGCTGCCCAGCGTCAGCAGCTGGATCGCGCCGGCGTTGCCGGTCGTGACGCTGCGCTTGGTCGCGCTGCCCGAGACCTGGCCGCCGCCCGACACGTCGAGCACCGCGCCGGCCTCGGCCTGCAGCGCGCCCAGGATGATCGAGCCGCCCTTGATCGCGTGCGGCAGCCGGTCGGGTCCGTCGGCGACCGTGTTGACCCAGGACCCCGAGACGTCGATGCGCGCGCTCGCGCCGAGCCTGATCTGCCCCGATGGCAGGTTGACCGAGCCGCCGGGCGCGCGAATCGTGCCCTCGATGGCCACGGGCACGTTGGTGTCGAGGGTCGCCAGGCCGACGTTGAGCGCGGCGCCGGGCTCGAGCCTGAGCACGGCATCCTTCTCGAGCAGGAAGCCCTTGCCGACGTTGAAGGTCATGGCGCCGAGGCCGGCGGCCTCGAGCGTGTCGGTCGAGAGCCAGCTGGTCTTGGTGTAGCGGCCTTCGCCGTCGACCGTGAAGAAGCGGCTGTCGACCGGGCTCTCGAGCGTGAAGTCGGCCGGCAGCAGTTCGGGCCGGTTGCCCAGGATCAGCTGACCGGGCGAGAACGCGAACGCGGGGTTGTCGGCGCTGCCCAGCACCAGGCGGCCGCCGCGGCTTTGCGTCACCGGCTGGGTGGCGCGTTCGCCCGCGACGGTGCCGCCCCAGATGCCGCCTTCGAGGATGTAGGCCTCGCCCGCGAAGACCTGGATCGAGCCGGCATCGCGGCCCTCGGTGTAGCCGGGCTCGAAGCGCGGCCGGCCGATCAGCGCGCTGCGCCAGTCGTCGGTGACGCCCCAGCGCGCATGGCTGTCGCTGAAGCGCCCGGCGATGCCGACGTACTGCATGTCGGGCGTGGCGCGGCCGATGTCGACCACGCGGCCGTCGGCGCTCAGCAGCTTGGTGGTGTCGATCCAGCCGTCGCCGTACTTCACGGAGCCGCCCGCGATGTCGAGCATCGAGCCGGCGCGCGTGATGACCGAGCCGCCGGCCTTGAGGTTGATGTGGCCGCCCAGGGTGGCGAGTTCGCCGACCGTGGTCTTGCTGAGATTGACCCAGGTCGACACGTCGGCCAGCGGCGTGCCGACCCAGGCGCCCGGATCGTTCTCGCCGATCCACAGCACGCCGGCCATCGGGCCGTTGCCGAACACGCCGCGCACGCGCCGGTCGACCACCACCTTCTGGCCACGCAGCCACGAATCGCGGTACAGCGGCGAGTCGCGCAGCTCGTTGATGCGCAGGTCGGCCGTGACCAGGTTGCTCGCCATCGAGAGCGGGATGTCCTGCAGCCCGGCCACGCTGAGCCAGGCGCCGTCGTCGATGTAGATGCGGCTGCCGTCGCGCAGGCTGGCGTCGTTGTTGGCGGGCTTGTCGGGCACCACGCCCGAGGGCTGCGCGGTGGCCAGCAGGCGGATCTCGCCCGCGGGCGCGACCAGGCGCGCGTCCTGCTGGACGTCGATGCGCTCGCCGCCCACGACGATGCGCCCGGGCCGGTAGCGCGTGGCCAGGGCGCCGAGCTCGAGCTCGGTCTTGTCGCCGAGGTCGGGCATCACGGCGGTCACGCTGCCGCGCCCGAAAGTGACCGTGCCCGCATCCCAGAACATCGGCACCGCGAACTCGCCCTCGCGGCTCAGCAGGCCCTGGCTCCAGCCCTGCAGCCGGATCGAGCCCTCGCGGTTGTTGAGCGCCGAGCTGGCCTGCAGGATGCCGTTCTGCGCGATGGTGCGGCCGGTGAGCGTGATGTCGCCGCGCGGCGCGTCGATCTGGCCGCTGTTGTCGACCTGGTAGCCGACCTCGGCGGCGCGCGCCACCATCGCGGGCATCACCGTGTCGCGCACGCCCTTGACCCAGCGCTGCTGCGAATCGGAGGGCGAGAGCTGGCCGATGCCGTACATCGCGCCGTAGTAGCCGAAGGCGATCGCCGGCACCGCGGAGGCCGCGACCTCGAAGCCGCGCGCCGGGCTCAGGTAGTAGGGCACGGTGTCGGGCCCGGCGTTCGAGGGCACGCTGGAGAGCCAGACGTTCTCGCCGGCCGCCATCACCACCTGGCCGTCGGGCGCCGAGAGGGTGCCGGCATTCGCGACCTTGGGCGCGAACAGCATGAGCTTGCCGCCCTTCTGCGCCGTGAGCCGCGCGCCGGCCTGCACGCTCACGTTGCCGGGCACGTGCGAGGGCGTGAACCACGGCGCGGAGTTCTCGACCGTGGTGTCGATGGTATAGGGCGCGACCTCGGGGAACTCGCCGAACTGCGGCGCCGGCGTGTTGGTGGGGCTGCCGTAGGGGTCCTTGAGCAGCTCGTTGGTGTTGATGCCGGCCATGAACTGCCGGTCGGTCAGGCGCAGCGCGCTGGCCACCAGCGAGCGCGTGTCGACCTGGCTGCTGCCGGTGAAGACGATGCCGTTGCGGTTGACGATGTAGACCGAGCCGTCGGCCTTGATCTGTCCCGCGATGCGGCTCGGCCTGCCGCTGGGATCGTTGACGCGGTTGAGCGCCACCCAGCCGTTGCTGCCGTCGGGCAGGGTGCCCGCGCGCTGGTCGAACTGCACCGTGGTGTTGCGACCGACGTTGAAGCTCTCCCAGTTGAGGATCGCCTTCTCGGCGGTCTGCTCGATGCGCACCTGCGTGCGGCCCTCGGCCAGGCTCTGCTGCGGCGCCCTGGCGTTCAGCCAGCCCGCGCTGAGGCTCTGGCTGTCGACCTTGAGGCCGCCGTCGACCAGGCCGTCGGGCACCGAGTCGTCGTTCTGCGCCGCCTGCCGTGCCGCCGCCTGCGCGGCCTGCTGCGCCGCGATCGACTGCGCGGCCAGGTTCAGGTTGTTGAGCGAGCGCTGCCACTGCGCGTTGTTGCGCTGCTGCAGCGCCTGCGGGTTCGTGAGGCTGGAGGCCGGCTGCCCGTTCGGCAGGTAGCCCGTGGCCGCGGCCGTGCTCTGCGCCGTGCCCTTGGCGTTGAACCAGGCGCCGCTGAAGGCGCGCTGCGCCTGGGCCGGGCCGACCACGCCGCCGGCCATCAGCACCAGCGCGATGGCGCGCGCGATCGGCGCCAGACTGAAATGCTCCCGCCCTGGTTCCAGGGACTGCCGTGGCCTGCCGATGCGCGCGCGCGTGTTCATGTGAGATTCCCGCCAATGAGTGAAGTCGTCGTGTGGTGCCGCCCGTCGCATTGCGAAGGGCCGTCCATGCAAGACACGGGAGGGCGGTGGAATCCGCCAACTTTTTTCTTCTCTCTTTTTCGCGCGCTCTTTTCTTGCGCGGCCGGCTCAGCTCAGTACCAGCAATCCACCGGGCAGCGAACGCGCCTGCAGCCCGAACGAGTGCTGGATCTGCAGCAGCGCCTCGTCGAGCACGGCGATCGAGAAGCGCCCGCTGACCGGGTCGTCGCGCCGCGAGGCCGCCAGCAGCACCACGCGGCCGGGCCGGTAGCGGTTGATCTCGTCCACCACGCGCGCGAGCGGCGTCTGCCGGAACACCAGTTCGCCGCGGCGCCAGGCCGACAGGTCGGCCGGCTCGATCGCGCGCACGCCGCTGATGGCCTGCGCGTCGTACACCAGCTGCTGGCGCGCCTGCAGCTGCCGCGTGCCCGCGGGATGCTCGAGCCGCACCGTGCCTTCGAGGCAGCTGAGGCAGGCCTTGCC
>NZ_JBZAYE010000627.1:0-4139 GCF_058244205.1 Variovorax sp. 20P10.2.4 | reverse complement strand
GCGGCGCTCGCCGAGGCCGGGCGCGATGCCGACGCGGTGCGCTTCGTGACCACGCTGCTGGTCGTGACCGCTCCCACCGAAGCCGAGGCCCGCGCGCGCTACGAGGAGTACCGCCGCTACGCGCAGCCCGAGGCCGGCCTGGTGCAGTTCAGCAGCGCGATCGGCCACGACCTCTCGCGCCATGGCCTCGACGACGCCATCGGCGGCGGCAGCGCCGATGCGATCCAGAGCTCGGTCGCCTCGCTCAAGGGACCTGGGGGCACGCCGCTGACCCCGCGCGCGCTGCTCGCGCAGATGCCGCTGGGCGCGCGCCATGCGCCCGTGGTCGGTACGCCCGCGCAGATCGCAGACACCATCGAGACCTGGGTCACCGAGGCCGGCATCGACGGCTTCAACCTCGTGCGCACCGTGAGCCCCGAGGGCCTCGAGCATTTCGTCGACCTCGTGGTGCCCGAGCTGCAGCGCCGCGGCCTGCACAAGCGCGTCTATGCCGAAGGCAGCTGGCGCGAAAAGATCTTCGGACCGGGCCGCGCCCGGCTGCCGTCCTCCCACACCGGGGTGCGGCGACGCACCTCCGCATCGCCATGACAGCTCCCTCCTCCTCCGCCAGCCCGGTCCACGTCGTGCGCGACGACGCCGAGGCCCTCGCCATCGCGCGCCGCCTCGCGGCCGACTTCGCCACCGGCGCCTCCGAACGCGACCGGCAGCGCCGCCTGCCCTTCGAGGAGGTCGAACGCTTCTCGGCCAGCGGCCTCTGGGGCATCACGGTGCCACGCGCCTTCGGCGGCGCCGCGGTCTCGCATGCCACGCTGGCCGAGGTCACGGCGCTGATCTCCGAAGCCGACCCCGCGCTCGGCCAGATTCCGCAGAACCACTACTGCCTGGTCGATGCGGTGCGGCTGATCGGCGATGCGCAGCAGCAGAAGTTCTTCTTCCGCGAGGCGATCGAGGGCCGGCGCTTCGGCAACGCGGTGTCGGAAAGCGGCACCGCCAACGCCAAGGTCGTGACCGCGCGGCTGCGCGCCACGCCCGAGGGCCTGCGGCTCGACGGCCGCAAGTTCTACTGCACCGGCGCGCTGTTCGCGCACTGGGTGCCGGTCGCGGCCAAGGACGAGCAGGACAAGCAGGTGCTGGTCTATGTCGCGCGCGAGGCGCCGGGCCTCGAGGTCGTCGACGACTGGAGCGGCTTCGGCCAGCGCACCACCGCGAGCGGCACCGTCACGGCCGACAACGTCGCGGTCGGCGCGCTGCAGGTGCTGCCGCGCGCGCAACTGTTCGAGCCGCCGACCATCCACGGCCCGTTCGCGCAGGTGCTGCACGCCGCCATCGACCTCGGCATCGGCCGCGCCGCCATGGCCGACCTGCACCACTGGGTGCGCGAGCGCGCGCGGCCCTGGCCCGACAGCGGCGTGGCGCGCGCGGCCGACGATCCGCTCACGCTCGCGCGCATCGGCCGGCTGGTGATCCAGCAACATGCGGCCGAGGCGCTGCTCGAACGCGCGGGCCGCGCGCTCGACCGTGCGCGTGACGAGCCCGGTGCCGAACACGTGACCGAGGCCTCGATCGCGGTCGCCGAGGCCAAGGTGCTGAGCACCGAGTTCGCGCTCGAGGCCGCCACCGCGCTGATCGAGCTCGCGGGCACGCAGTCCACGCTGGCCGAGCACAACCTCGATCGCCACTGGCGCAATGCGCGCACCCACACCGTGCACGACCCGGTGCGCTGGAAGCCGCATGCCGTGGGCAACCACTGGCTCAACGGTGCCAGCCCGCAGCGCCACGCCTCGATCTGATCCTTCCTCGTCTTTCCGAAAGCCATCACCATGGACCGTCGCCGTTTCATCCAACAAGGCAGCGCCGCCTTCTCGCTCGGCACCGTCGCCGGCACCAGCCTGCCTCTGTCGGCCTGGGCCCAGGCACGCAAGGACACGCTGCGCGTGCTCTCCGAGGGCGCGCCCAACTCGCAGGACCCGCACGGCGAGGGCGTGAGCCGCGAATCGCTGGGCCTGTTCTTCAACGTCTACGACCGGCTCATCAACTTCGACCGCGCCCAGCTCTCGCCGGGCGTCTTCAAGTACGACTACGGGCGCTTCCGCGGCGAACTGGCCGAGCGCTTCGAGACCAGCGCCGACGGCCGCACGCTGACCTTCTTCCTGCGCCGCGACGCCACCTTCCACGACGGCAAGCCCGTGACGGCCGCCGACGTGAAGTGGTCCCTCGACCGCGCGGTCTCGCTGCCGGCCAGCAAGCGCCAGCTCGCGACCGGCTCGCTCGAGAATCCCTCGCAGTTCACGGTGGTGGATGCCCACACCTTCCGCATCGCGCTGCCGCGCGCCGACCGCTACACGCTGCCGAACCTCGCGCTGAGCTTCGCCTCGGTCCTCAACAGCGAACTCGCGAAGTCGCATGCCACCGCGGCCGATCCCTGGGCCACCGAATGGGTCAAGGCGCACGAAGCCGGCGGCGGCGCCTTCCGTATCGAGAGCTTCACGCCGGGCCAGCAGGTGGTCTACACCCGCTTCGACGGCTGGAAGGGCGGCGCCGCGCCGCAATTGCGCCGCGCCGTGTTCCAGGTCGTGCCCTCGGCCTCCAACCGCGTGGCCGCCTTGCTCAAGGGTGACGCCGACGTGGCGCTGCAGCTGCCGCCCAAGGACCTCGACGCGCTGACCGACACCACGCGCGCCAAGGTGGTGTCGGTGCCGGTCACGACCAGCTTCCGCTTCGTCGCCTTCAACACCCAGGCCAAGCCCTTCGACGACGTGCGCGTGCGCCAGGCCATCGCCTACGCCCTGCCCTACACCACGCTGCTGCGCGGCGCCAACCTGGGCCGCGGCGAGGCGCTGTACGGCGCCAGGCCCGGCAAGCCCGCGAGCAGCCGCTTTCCGCAGCCCTATCCCTACGACACCCAGTTGCTCAAGGCGAAGGAGCTGCTGGCGCAGGCCGGTTATCCGCAGGGCTTCAAGACCAGCTTCAGCTACAACGTCGGCGACGCCACGCTGGCCGAGCCCGCGGCGCTGCTGATCCAGGAGGCGCTGGCGAAGATCGGCATCGCGCTGAGCATCGAGAAGGTGCCCAGCGCCCAGTGGGGCACGCTGCAGACCGAGAAGAAGCTGCCCTTCTTCATCGACAGCTCCTCGGCCTGGTTCAACGACCCCGACTACTTCTTCCGCATCTTCTTCCAGGGCGACTGGCGCTGGAACTTCGGCTCGTTCAAGAACGACGAGCTCGCGAAACTGCTCGAGCAGGCGCGCTGGGAGACCGACCGCGCGAAATACGACCGCGCGATCCAGCGCGCGATCGAGATCGCCTTCGAGCAGGTGCCGCTGGTGCCGCTGTGGCTGCCCACCTTCGAGGCGGCGCTGCAGCCCGACCTGCAGGGCTTCACCTACTACATCCATGGCCAGGTGGACTTCCGGCCGTTGACGCGTTCATGAGCGCAGCGCCGGGCCGCCCCAAGCAAGCTCGCACCGCAGTGCGAAGCACGAAGGTGTTCCAATGAGCTTCGCGCGGCGCGTCGTCTCCAGGCTCGCGGCCACCGTGCCGGTGCTCGCGGGCACGGCCGTCTTCACCTTCGTGCTCACGCACGTGCTGCCGGGCGACCCCGCGGCCTTCCTCGCCTCGGGACCGAGTGCCGGACCCGAGGAGATCGCGCAGATCCGCGCGCGCATGGGCCTGGACCTGCCGCTGCCCACGCAGCTGTGGCACTACCTGCAGGCGCTGGCGCACGGCGACTGGGGCCAGTCGCACACGACGGGGCAGCCGGTGCTGACCGACCTGTGGCAGCGCCTGCCGGCCTCGCTCGAGCTCACCTTCGCGGCCTTCGTGCTCACGCTGCTGGTGGCACTGCCGCTGGGCACCGCGGCCGCGCTGCGCCCGCGCTCGTTGTGGGACCGCGCCTGCACCGTGCTCACCGTGGGCGGCAGCTGCGTGCCGAGCTTCGTGATCGCGCTGCTGCTGGTCTATGTCTTCTATTTCCTGCTGGGCTGGGCGCCCGAACCCACGGGCCGCATCGACGCGATGATCGAGCCGCCGCCGGTGCGCAGCGGCTTCATGCTGCTCGATGCCGCGCTCGCGCTGCGCTGGGATGCCTTCGTTTCCGCGGCCGGCCGGCTGCTGCTGCCGAGCGTGGCGATGGCGGCCTT
>NZ_JBZAYE010000626.1:0-4140 GCF_058244205.1 Variovorax sp. 20P10.2.4 | reverse complement strand
TCGCGCGCCGCCTCGGGCGAGAGCAGCGCCAGCCGGCCGATGGGCTGGTCCGGTGCCTGCACGGCCGAGCGCAGCAGGCACTCGAACATGTCGAGCCAGCGCCGCACGCTGGCCTCGTCGAACAGGCCGGTGTTGTACTGGGCCTCGACCACCAGGCCGCCCTCGGCCGGCCGCAGGTTGAGGAACAGCTCGAAGTTCTCGTAGCGCCGCGGCACCGTGTCCTGCGTGACCGCGAGGCCGGCGAAGTTCTGCGCGCTGCCGGCCACGTCGGGGTCGAGGTTGAACATCACGCTCACCAGCGGCTGGCGGCTCGCGTCGCGCTCGAGCGAGAGCTTGCCGAGCAGCGCGCCATAGGTCAGCGACTGGTGCTCGAAGGCATCGAGCACGGCTGTGCCGCATTCGCCCATCAACGCGTCGAAGCGCAGTTGCCCGCCCACCGCGAGACGCAGCGGCAGCAGGTTCACGCAGTGGCCGACCAGCCCCGGCATGTCGCGCGAGAGTTGGCCCGAGGCGGGAATGCCGATCACGATGTCGTCCTGCCCGCTCAGGCGGTGCAGCGTGGCGGCGAACGCGGCCAGCAGCCCCGCGAACAGGCTGGTGCCGGACTTCGCGCTCGCGGCACGCATCGCGCTCACCAGCACGCGATCGAGCCGACGCTCGATGCGTTGCGAATCGAAGCCGCGCACCGCCGGGCGCGGCCGGTCGGTCGGCAGCTCGAGCACCGGCAGGCTACCGGCGAAGCGCGCCAGCCAATGGTCGACATGCGCCTGCATGGCGGGCCCGGCCGCCTCGGCGGCTTCCTCTGCCGCGAAGGCCGCGTAGCTCGGCGCGGTGCGCAGCGGCAGTCCCTCGCCGATCTCGTCGGCATAGAGATGGCCGAGCTGCTCGGCGATGACCGCCCACGACCAGCCATCGCACACCACGTGGTGCGCCGACATCACGAGCTCATGCTCGGCATCGCCGAGCCGGTACAGCGCGGCCCGGAACAACGGACCGTGCTCGAGCGGGAATGGGGTGCACACCGCGTCTCGGTGCGCGGCGTCGAGCGCCTGCGCGCGGCCCGTCGCATCGAGCGTGCGCAGGTCGCGCAGCTCGAGGGCCGGCGCGTCGCCGCCGCCGACCAGCATGCTGCGGCCGTCGAGCGAGAGGGTGGCGCGCAGCGACTGGTGGCGCTGCACCAGCCGCGCCAGCGCGCGCGACAGGGCCGGGCCATCGAGCGTGCCGCGCAGCCGCAACAGCACCGATTCGTTGTAGGCCAGCGAGGCCTCGGCGCTCAGCATGGCGCCGAGCCAGACCTCGCGCTGCGATTCGGTGGTGGGAATCACGCACTCGACGCTGCCGCGGGCCGGCGCGGTGTCGATGGCATCGGGGGTGGGGCGAAGCACGGCGTTCATGCGACCGCCTTGGCGTTCGCGCCACCGGCCGGGGACTGGTCCGTCACCGCGGGCACCGCGCCGCCATCGACGGCCGGCACGTACCAGAAGGGCTGGCCGTCGACGTCGCGGGCGAGTACCGAGCCGTCCTGCGCGTTCTTGCGCACGTCGAAGCTCAAGGGACTGGGCGCGCGGCGCGGCAGGAAGTCCGACTCCTGCAGCTCGGCCACCGAGGCCTTGAACGCCGCCTGGATGGCCGCGATGTCCTGCGCGCCGTGGGCGCTGGTCAGGAAGCAGGGGAAGTTGTCGAGGATGTGGATGCCGCGGCTGCGCATCATGGCGAACAGCAGGTCCTGCAGCGGATGCTCCTCGAGCCAGTTGACGCGCCAGAGCGATCCGCAGTGCCGTATGGCGATCGGCGCGCCGACCTCCAGGCACCAGGCGCTCAGTTCGTCGGCCATGGCGCCGGTGCGCTGGTTCAGGCCCTCCTGCAGCGCCGCACCGGCCTCCTTCAGGTGCGTCAGCGCGGCCTTGGCCGCGGCCAGCGCAAGCGGATGGCGCACGAAGGTGCCCGCGAAGTAGGTGACGCCGACGCCCGGGATGGAGTCGTCGCCGTACTGCCAGGCGCCGCCGTCGAGCGCGTCCATGTAGGCGCGCCGGCCGGCGACCACACCGATCGGAAAGCCGCCGCCGATGACCTTGCCGTAGGTGGCGAGGTCGGCGCGCACGCCGAACAGCGCCTGCGCGCCGCCGAGCGCGACGCGAAAGCCGGTGATGACCTCATCGAAGACCAGGCAGCAGCCCTGCTGCTCGGTGATGGCGCGCAGCGCGTGCAGGAACTCGCGCGGCTGGAAGTCGGGCCGCCGGCTCTGCACCGGCTCGACCAGCACGGCCGCCAGCTCGCCGGCGTGCTCGCGGATGAAGGCCAGTGCCTCGGGCGTGCCGTAGTCGAGCACGCGGATGTCGCCGAACATGCCGCTCATCACGCCGGGCGCGGCGGACAGGCCCTTGGCGTTGCGGCCCGCGCGCACCAGCACCTCGTCGAAGGTGCCGTGGTAGGAGCCGGTGAACACCACCACCGTGCTGCGGCCGGTGACGGTGCGCGCGATGCGCAGCGCCGCCATCACCGCTTCGGAGCCGGTGTTGCAGAGGCCGGCGCGGTCGCTGCCGGTGAGCTCGCAGACCAGGCCGGCGACGTCGGCCGCCAGCGGGTGCTGCGGGCCGATCTCGTAGCCGGCCTCGAGCTGTCGGCGCACCGCCTCCTGCACGAAGTCGGGCTGCCAGCCGAACATGTTCATGCCGAAGCCGTTGAGCGCATCGACGTACTCGTTGCCGTCGATGTCCCAGAGCTTCGAGCCCTTGGAGCGCTCGACCACGATCTGGTAGACGATCTCCTTGGTCAGCGGCCGGAAGCCGTTGACCACGCGCGGATCGGCCATGTGGGGCCGGTTGTCCTCGGTGAACTGCTTGCTGCGGCGCGTGCGCTCGACATAGCGGCGCACGAAGGCCGCGAGCCGCGCCTGCTGCCGCGTGCTGGGCTCGGCCGTGCGCTGGGTGTGGATGCGCGCGATGGCGCCGAAGGCCTTGGCCACGTCGTAGCGCTGCGGGGGACTCGCGACCGGGACCGCCTCGGCGGCGGGCTGCGGGACGGCGACGGGGGCAGGTGCGACCGAGCCAGTGCCCGACAACAGCGCGAGCTGCTGGCGCATGATTTCCATTTGCTGCGCAATCAGTTGTGGCAGCTGGAATGCGCCTGCTTTTTCATCGAGCCGCGGGACCGCCATCGCGGGCATGACAGGCATCGCGGCGGCGCTCGGCGCCTCGTCCGGCAGGCTCTGGCGCAGGAAGGCGGCCAGCGCGTCGAAGCTGCGGTGCTTCTCCATCAGTTGCCTGAAGCTCAGCTCGACCTTGAAGTGCTTGCGAATCTGCGTCGCGGCCTGCGTCAGCGTCAAGGAGTCGAGCCCGAGTTCGGCGAAGGGCGCATGCCCGTCGGCCTGCGCCATGTCGAGGCCGCAGATGTCCTCGAACAGCGCGCGCAGGCGAGCGTCCAGGGTGGACGCGGACGCGGGGGGAAGAGGCGGGGGCGTTGCAACGGTCACGGTGGACTCCAGGGCGATCGGGGGGACGAGGGGTGCGGCGGCTGGCGTGGCGGCCGTGGCGGAAGCGGAAAGAGGGGGCGCGATGTCGACCCAGCAGCGCTGGCGCTCGAACGGCGTGGTCGGCAAGCGCACGCGCCGCGCATCGGTTCGGTTCGACAGGCGCGCGAGCTCGATCTCGGCGCCGCAGGTCCACAGCCGCGCGCAGGCCAGCCGCAGCAGCGCCACCTCGTCGGCCGGATCGCCATGCAGCAGCGATACCGCCGTGCCTGCGTGCTGGCGCGCGAGCGTGGCCAGCGTGTTGCGCGGCCCGGTCTCGACGAACAGCGGCTGCGACAGCCGCGCGAGGGTGTCGCGCAGCGCGGGCGAGAAGCGCACGGTGCCGCGCACATGCTGGGCCCAGTAAGCGGCGCTGGTGGCTTCCACCTCGCCGAGCGGCTGGCCCGTGAGTGTCGAGACGATGGGAATCCGCGGCGCGCACAGCACCACCTGCCGCACCAGCGCCTCGAAGGGCGCGACCACCTCGTCCATCATCGACGAGTGGAAGGCGTGCGAGGTCTGCAGCGCGCGGCTCGCAATGTCCTCCTTCAGCAGCGAGGCCTGCAGGGCGGCGATGGCCTCCGACGGCCCCGCCGCCACGCAGGCCGTGGGGCCGTTGTCCGCCGCGAGCG
>NZ_JBZAYE010000625.1:0-4159 GCF_058244205.1 Variovorax sp. 20P10.2.4 | reverse complement strand
GAGCAGGCGCGACAGACGCTGCACGATCGCCAGCCCGATGCCGAGCCCGCGCGAGCGGTCGCGGCCCGGGTTGTCGATCTGGTAGAACTCCTCGAAGATCCGGCCCGACTGCTCGGGCGCGATGCCGATGCCGGTGTCGCGCACCTCGATCCACACCACCTCGCCGCGGTCGCGCGCGATCACCGTCACCCCGCCGCGCCAGGTGTACTTGAGCGCGTTGTCCATCAGGTTCGACAGCATGCGGTGCAGCAGCTGCGGATCGCTGCGCACCCACAGCCCGCTGGCGCGCACCCGCAGCTGCAACTGGCGCTGCTCGGCCTGGGCCGAGAAGGTGTGGTTGAGCGTGAGGAACAGCGCATCGAGCGGCACCGCGTCGAGCGCCGGCGCGACCACGCCGGCATCGAGCCGCGAGACATCGAGCATGGTGTCGAGCGAATGGCCCAGCGCATGCACCGCGCGCATCAGCCGCTCGGCGTTGCGGCCCTCGGGGCGGTTGCGCAGCTCGTTCTCGAGCGCGGCGCCGAACAGCGCGATGGCATGCAGCGGCTGGCGCAGGTCGTGGCTGGCGGTGCCGAGGAAGCGGCTCTTCTCCTGGCTCGCGCGCTCGGTGGCCACCACCTGCTCGCCCAGGCGCGCGGCCAGCACCTCGTTGCGAAAGCGCAGCCGCAGCGCCTCGTCGAGCACGCGGTGCTGGCGCGTCGCGATGCGCAAGGTCAGCACCAGGTGCACCGCGCCGAAGACCGCGAGGAACAGGTGCACCCCGTCGCCCTGCCAGGCCAGCGCGAGCACCAGCCCCGCCATCATCGGGATGCCGTAGCCGAACAAGGCGGGCTTGAGCGAGCACAGCGACTGCATCGAGCGGGTCCAGCCGCTCATGATGACCACCACCAGCAGCGTGGTCGTCACCAGGTCGTCGCGCGCCATGAAGAAGGCCGGCACGGGCGCGGCAACGACGCTCAGCAGCGTGACCTGCGCGGCATAGCGACGGGCCCAGGCCGCGCTCATCGCATCGGGGATGCCGGCATGCCAGCGCGGCGCCAGCAGCACCGCGAGATCGGTGGCGACCACCAGCCCCAGCCACAGCAGCGCGAGGACCGAGCTGCGCCCGAAGGTCGCGACGCCGAGCGCGATCGCGAAGCCGATGTGGGTGGCGACCGAGACGTTGCGCGAGGCATAGAACGACGCCAGGTGCTCGCGCAGCACACGCTGCGCGAGGGCACGGTCGAGGGGCTCGCCGTTCGGGTCGCGGGCTGCGGCGCTGGTCATCGGGACGATTCTGGGGACCGCCCCCGGCGCTCGGAAGTGCCCTAAGTCATGGGACGAACCAGCGGTCGGCCCACTGGTTGAGCGGCTTCAGCCGCCGCACCAGCTCGGCACCCGACTCGGTCAGCGCATAGCCCGCGTCGCCCAGCGCCACGATTTCGGTGGCGCGCAATTCCTTCAGGCGATCGTTGAGCACCGAGGGCGACATCTCGCCGCAGCTGGTGCGCAGCGCGCGAAAGCTCTGCGGCTGGCCGTCGCGCAGCTCCCACAGCACGCGCAGGGTGCCCTTGCGGCCGAGCTGCTCGAGCAGCCGCATGACGGGACGGCGGTGCACCGTGGGGGCTTCGGCGGGATCGTTCTCTTGCATGGTTCGGTGGGCGAGTCGCGTGCGTTACTGCGCTACGCATTCCGTAGCGATAGACTGGATCATCGCTACGGATTTCGTAGCGATTTAGAGCCATTCTATGCAAGGAGTTCCCATGACTGCAGAGACCGCGCCCCGCATCCCGCCGCTCGAGGCGCCCTACCCCGAAGGCATCGCCGAACTGCTCACGCGCATGACGCCACCGCAAGCCCCCGAGGTGCTGAGCCTGTTCCGGGTGATGGCCGTGAACCCCCGGCTCGCCGAGCGCACGCTCGAGCTGGGCCGCCACTTCCTGGGCCGCAAGGCCTCGATCTCGCTGCGCGAGCGCGAGCTCGTGATCCTGCGCGTGTGCGCGCGCTGCGGCGCCGAGTACGAATGGGGCGTGCACTGGAGCGGCTTCGCCGACGCGGCCGGCCTCGGCGAGGCCGAGCGGCGCGCGACCGCCGAGCGCGATGCGGACCTGGGCGCGCTGCAGCCGCGCGACGCCCTGCTGCTGCGCATGGTCGACCAGCTGCACGACACGGGCGACATCGACGACGTGCTGTGGCGCGCGCTCGGCGAACACTGGAGTCATGCGCAGCTGCTTGAGCTGATGATGCTCGCGGGCTGGTACCACGCGGTGAGCTACGTCTGCAACGCGACGCGCGTGCCGCTCGAGCGCTGGGGCGCGCGCTGGTAGCTCAGGCGGCGTTCTTCTCGGCGCGCATCAGGCGCAGCCCGTTCGCCACCACCAGCAGGCTCGCGCCCATGTCGGCGAACACGGCCATCCACATGGTCGCGCTGCCGAACACCGCGAGCACGAAGAACACGCCCTTGATGCCGAGCGCCAGCGTGATGTTCTGCCACAGCACCGCATGCGCGCGGCGCGACAGCCGGATGGTCTCGGGAATGCGGCGCAGGTCGTCGTTCATGATGACCACGTCGGCCGCCTCCATCGCGGTGTCGGTGCCGGCGCCGCCCATCGCGAAGCCGATGTCGGCCTGCGCGAGCGCGGGCGCGTCGTTGATGCCGTCGCCGGTCATGGCGGCCATGCCGTAGCGCTGCTGCATCGCCTTCACGGCATCGAGCTTCTCCTCGGGCAGCAGGTTGCCGCGCACGTCCTCGATGCCGGCATGCGCGCCGATGGTCCTCGCGGTGGCGGCGTTGTCGCCGGTCAGCATCACGGGCACCACGCCGAGCGCGCGCAGTTCGGCGACCGCGGCCTGCGACGAGGGCTTGATGGTGTCGGCCACCGCGAACAGCGCGAGCACCGCCTGTTCCGAGGCCAGCAGGGTGACCGTGCGGCCGGCTTCCTCGTGGCGCTTCAGCGCGGCCTCGATCGCGGGCGTGCAGAGGCCGCGTTCCTCGATCAGCCGGTGGTTGGCCAGCGCGTAGCGTTGGCCGCCGTGCACGGCTTCCACGCCGCGGCCGGGCAGCGCCGCGAAGTCCTGCACCTCCTCGAGCGCGTGGTCGACCGACTTCAGTCCCTCGGCGATGGCCCGGGACACCGGGTGGTCGGAACGCCCTGCGATGCTGGCCGCGATGGCGAGCACGGCCGCGTCGCCGCCGGCCGTGGCGCCGAGCACCTCGGACTCGACCAGCTTCGGCTTGCCCTCGGTGATGGTGCCGGTCTTGTCGAGTGCCACCGCCTTGAGCTTGCGCGCCTCCTCGAGGTAGGTGCCGCCCTTGATCAGGATGCCGCGCCGCGCGGCCGAGGCCAGCGCGCTCACCACCGTCACCGGCGTGGAGATCACCAGCGCGCAGGGGCAGGCGATGACCAGCAGCACCAGCGCCTTGTAGATCGCCTCGAGCCAGGTCCAGCCCATGGCCCAGGGCGTGAACAGCGCGATGGCCAGCGCGACCGCGAACACGGCCGGCGTGTAGATCGCGGCGAAGCGGTCGACGAAGCGCTGCGTGGGCGCGCGCGTGCCCTGCGCCTCCTCCACCGCGTGGATGATGCGCGCCAGCGTGGTGTTGGCGGCCACCGCGGTGACGCGGAACTCGAGCCCCGCGGTCTGGTTGATGGTGCCGGCGAAGACGGTGTCGCCCACGGTCTTGTCGACCGGGATGCTCTCGCCCGTGACCGGCGCCTGGTCGATCGCGCTGCTGCCGGCCGTGACCACGCCGTCGAGCGCCACGCGCTCGCCGGGGCGGATGCGCACCACCGCGCCCAGCGGCACCTCGCTCGCGGCCACGGTCTGCCAGCCGCCATCGGGCTGGCGCACCTCGGCCTGCTCGGGCGCCAGCGCCAGCAGGCTCTGGATCGCGTTGCGCGCGCGGTCCACGGCGCGCGCCTCGATCAGCTCGGCGATCGCATAGAGCGCCATCACCATCGCGGCCTCGGGCCACTGGCCGATGAAGAAGGCGCCGGTCACGGCCACCGCCATCAGCGCATTGATGTTGAGCCGGCCGCGCACCAGCGCCGCGAAGCCCTTCTTGTAGGTGTCGAGCCCCGCGAGCGCGATGGCCGCGAGCGCGAGCCCCATCTCGAAGACCATGAAGCCCCGGCCCTCGAGCGCGAGGAAGGAGACGGACTCGGCGCCGATGGCGAGC
>NZ_JBZAYE010000624.1:0-4194 GCF_058244205.1 Variovorax sp. 20P10.2.4 | reverse complement strand
CGTCTGGTCGACGAAGCCACCCGTGCCTTCGGCGGCGTCGACATCCTGGTCAACAACGCCGGCATCTTCCGTCCCAAGCCCTTCCTCGAGGTCGAGGCCGCCGAATACGACGCCTTCCTCGACACCATCCTCAAGGGCAAGTTCTTCATGGCGCAGGCCGCGGCACGCGCGATGCGCGAACGCGGTGGGGGCGCCATCGTGCAGACCGGTTCGCTGTGGGCGATCCAGGCCATCGGCGCCACGCCGTCGGCCGCCTACTCTGCGGCCAATGCGGGCGTGCATGCGCTGACGCGCAACCTCGCGATCGAACTGGCGCCGCTGAAGATCCGCATCAACACGGTGGCACCGGCCGTCGTCGAGACCCCCGTCTACAACAGCTTCATGAGCGAGGCGCAAGTGCGCGAGACGCTGCCGGGCTTCAATGCCTTCCATCCACTGGGCCGCAATGGTCAGCCGGCCGACGTGGCGCAGGCGATCCTGTTCCTGGCCTCGGATCAGGCCGCCTGGATCACGGGCACGGTGCTGCCGGTGGATGGGGGCGTGACCGCGGGCCGGGTCTGATCCGAAGCTCCGACGACATTCCCGCAGCTACCATGCGGAAGCTGAAGGAGGCCATCGATGCCAAGGACCAGGGATAAGGAGATGGAGCAGTTCGAGAAGGATCTGCTCCAGTCGATCGCGGAGATGAAGCGCGGCGAGTTTGCATCTCGCATGCCACACCTCGTCTTCGTCTTCGGCACTCTGAAAGAGGGCTTCCCCAACTTCGCCACCAACCGCGGCCGCCGCATCCCCGGCGACTTCGTCACGCGGGAGCGCTATCCGCTGTACCTGATGGGCGAGCGCTTCTCGCCCTGGCTGGTCTTCCTGCCCGAGGAAGGGGAGCGCGTCGTCGGCCAATTGTTCGAGGTCGACGATGCGGCATTGGCGGCCATGGACCTGCTCGAGCGGGTCAGCGAGGCGGATGGCTATCGGCGTGTGCCGATCGGCGTCGAAGGCGTCGGCAAGGCATCCGGCCAGCCAAGGATCGTCCACGCCTATGTCAAGCCGCCCGAGCAATTCGATGGAGCGCAGGCGAGGCTGGGCCCGCTGACCGAATACACGATGGCGCATGCCGGGCTCTATCGCTCGCGCTCGGCCACTCCCTGAGCCACGCCGGCTTTCGGCGATAGCAGCGCCACGGAACGCCACCGTATCCCGTAGCGCCGCTCCCAGGCCCGCCGGCCCCCGCCTCTCATTCATTTGCATGATGTGAGTGCCTTCGTATTCAAGAACACTGGCTTCCAGGGCGCTCGGAGGGGCGAGCCCGGATACCAGGATCTACAACGAGGAGCTTCCCACCATGGCGCGTGCATTCCAGCGTTCCTGCATCGGCGTTGCGGCGTGCGGGCCCCGGTCGCCTGCAATGGCCGTCGCCGCCGCGTTGCTCGTGGCGGTCGGCCCAGGCGCCGCCCATGCCGCCGATGCGCTCGTATGCGCGCACGACGCCACGGTGACCGAGCGCTTCATCCCCGTCGAGCTGCTCACCGGCCTGCCGTTGCCCGCGCCCGAATCGCAGGCGCTGACTTTCGGCGAGGTCGATCGCACCTATCCCTTCGTCGACGTGCTGCCCGACGGCAACGTGGGGTCCGGCGAGGTCGCGCTCAAGGGGCCGATGAAGTGGTCGGGCTACCGGGGCATCGAGTTCGAGGTCTACGAGCGCAAGGTGCCGCGGGCGCATGAGCGCTTCGCGCTGACCGAGGACAAGAGCGCCATCGGCCGCGTCTACGACCAGCGCTTCGGCAATGCCTACAACGAGGGGAAGTTTCCCGTCGGCAAGTGGCAGCAGGGCCAGAAGAAGAACTACGACACGCTCTACAACACGCGCAGCGCCGTGTCGTCGCTCGAGATCGAGAAGCTCTCGTGCACCTACGACGGTATCGCCGGCGCGTTGCAATACCGCTGGCGCACGAACAACGGCCTCGACTACGGGTACATCTACGCGCCCGGCAAGGGCGTGGTCCAGGTCTTCACCTACAAGGGCGGGCGTTGAACGGTTCGCCGAGAACACGTTCGCGACAAGCCATGAGCTGGGACTCCGGCCTGAACCCCGCCATCGCAGCCGCCTGCGCGGCGGCCACCGATGCCTCGCGCTGGGAGACCATGCTCGAGGCGCTGTGCGAACGCTTCGGCGCCACCGCCGCGGCCATCCACACGCCGCGCGGCGCGCCGGCCGGCAAGCCGCTGTTCGTCGACATCGGGCTGCCCAAGCACACGGTGCCCGACTACATCGACTACTGGTCGCAGAGGGACCCGTGGTTCGCGGGCGCCGCGACCAAGGAGATCTGCGTGCGCACCGGCGAATGCGGCATCGGCCGCGAACTCTGCGAATGGAGCGAGCTGGAGCGCATGGACTACTACCACGAGTTCGCGGCACCGACCGGCGTGCATGGGTTGCTGGCGATGATCGTCGACGACGGCAGCTGGCCCGCGCAGGCGCCGCTCACGGCCACCGGTCTCTATCGCCGGCCCGGGCTCGAGGAGTTCAGCTACCAGGACAAGCGCGCCTTCGAGGCGGTGCACAAGCCGCTGCAGCTCGCGCTGCACGCGCACTGGTCGCTGGTGCGCTCCACGCCGGTCGAGAAGGCCACCGCCGACGCCTTCGACGTGGTGCCCAAGCCGCTCGTGGTGCTGGCCGCCACGGGCGCGATCCTGCATGCCAACGTCGCGGCCGCGGCCCTGCTGTCGCGCAGCGACTGGATCGGCATCCGCAACGGCAAGCTGGCGCGCCTGGGCCAGCTGGGCCCGGAAGCGGTGGAGGCCTCGCTGCGCGAGGTGGCGCGCGGCCTGATCCAGACCCACGTGCTGTGGACGCTCGAAACCGCGCGGCCGAGCGCGCCGGCCATCGCGCGGCTGGTGCCGCTGGACGAGGGCAACGCCTGCCGGCTCGCCTGGCCGCATGCGGTGGCGCTGCTGATGGTCGAGGAGCCACCCGAGCGCGAGGCCAGCGATCGCCGGCTCGAGGCCCTCGCGCAGCAGTACCGGCTCACGCCCTCGGAGCTCCAGTTGGTCGTGCAGCTCTCGGAAGGCGCGCGGCCGGCCCAGGTCGCCGAGCGCTGCGGCATCTCGATCAACACCGTGCGCACCCATCTGCGCAACATCTTCGACAAGACGGGCGTGCGGCGGCAGAGCGAGTTGATCCGGTTGCTGGGGCCGTTGGCGTTGTCGGGACGTTGAAGCGGGGGGCGATGCCGCGAGCCGCCCACGCCCATCCGCTCGCCTTCCTATAATCGCGACCCTCCCGCCCGGCCCGCGCCAGATCCAGCCGCCGCCACATCGCCAGCACCCGGACGGATTCAACAGAGCCGGTGTGGCTGGAGTGCATCGTGGCGGCACGTTATTACCTGGAGCTTTTCAATTTCTGCAACCGGTACCTGCGCGACCGCGCGCTGGCGCAGGACATCGTGCAGGAGGTCTACGCACGCTTCACGGCCTTCGAGCGCCATGGCGCGCAGCCGGTGGTCGAGGTGCGCGGGCTGCTCTACCAGATCGCGCGCAACCTGCTGGTCGACCACCATCGCCAGCAGATCGTGCGCGCGCACGACAGCGACGACGTGCTGCTCGAGATGCCGGCGCCCGATGCCGACAACCCCGAGGTGGCCTATGCGGCGACGCAGCGCATGCGGCTGCTGGTCGCGGCGATCGAGAACCTGCCGCCGCGCTGCCGCGAGGCCTTCGTGCTGCACCGCATCGAGGGCCTGCCGCAGGCCGAGGTGGCGCAGCGCATGGGCATCTCGCGCAACATGGTCGAGCGGCACGTGATGATCGCGGTCGCGGCCTGCCGCAAGCGGCTGCGCGACACCGCCGAGGCGCCCCAACCCGCGCCGGCGCGGCCCGAGAAAATTTGAGGCGCCGCCTCAGGATCGGCGCTGCCGATCCGTCATCATCCAGGCCGAGACACCGAATTTCCGCACCCCGATGAACGACCGCACGCGCCCCACCGCCTCCGGCATGCCGGCGCGCGATGGCGCGCGCATGCCGGACAGGCCGGACACCGCGGGCGAGGAACTGCTCGAGGAGCTGTCGCCCGCGGAGTTCGAGGCGCTGCGCTGGTCGGTGCGCCTCGGCGACGGACTCGATGCCGCGGAGCGCGCCGAGTTCGAGGCCTGGTGCCGGGCCGATCCCGCGCACCAGGCGGCCTACGACGAGATGACCGGC
>NZ_JBZAYE010000623.1:0-4229 GCF_058244205.1 Variovorax sp. 20P10.2.4 | reverse complement strand
CAGCACGGGCACGGCCTTCTCGGCCAACGGCGTGACGGTGCAGGCCGATGCGACCACCAACACGCTGATCATCGCGGCGCCCGAGCCCATGTACCGCAGCGTGCGGCGCGTGATCGACCTGCTCGATCAGCGGCGCGCGCAGGTGCTGGTCGAAAGCCTGATCGTGGAGGTCACCGAGCAGGACGCGGCGCAGCTGGGCATCCAGTGGATGCGCAACAACGGCCGCTTCATCGGCGGCACCAACCTCGGCGGCGGCGCGGGCCTGAACACCAGCGCCACCAACACCATCGACCTGCTGCCCAAGGGCCTGAACCTCGGCGTGCTCGACGGCACGGTGAAGCTGCCCGGCGTGGGCGAGATCGCCAACCTCAACCTGCTGGCGCGCGCGCTGCAGACCAAGGGCGGCGTCAACATCCTCTCGACGCCGAACATCATGACGCTCGACAACGAGGCGGCCTCGATCATCGTGGGCAAGACCGTGCCCTTCGTCAGCGGCCAGTACATCACGCCGGGCGGCGGTGGCTCGGACAACCCGTTCCAGACCGTGACGCGCGAGGACATCGGGCTGCAGCTCAAGATCCGGCCGCAGATCTCCGAGGGCGGCACGGTCAAGCTCGACATCTACCAGGAGGTCTCGAGCATCGACGACCAGAACTCCGGCATCGCGGGCATCGTGACCAACAAGCGCGCGCTCGACACCAGCGTGCTGCTCGACGACGGCCAGATCATGGTGCTGGGCGGCCTGCTCGAGGATAGCGTCACCAGCACGACCGAGACGGTGCCGGGCCTGGGCACGATCCCGGTGCTCGGCAACCTGTTCCGCTACGACAAGCGGCAGCGCGCGAAGACGAACCTGATGATCTTCCTGCGGCCCTACGTGATCCGCGATGCCAATGCCGGCCGCGGCCTGACCCAGGACCGCTACAACTTCATGCGCACGCAGCAAAGCCGCGTGCAGCCTGGGCGGCACCTCGTGCTGCCCGACATGCCGGCACCGATCCTGCCGCCGCCCGACCTGCCGGTGGCCGGCGCGGCCCCCAAGCTGGACCTGCGGCCCGAGCAGTGGAGCAGCACGCGCGAGCAGGGTCCGCCGCCCACCCGGAGCGAGCGCGAGGTGCACCAGCCGCTCGCGCCGAACGCGCCGCGCGAGCCCGAGATGCGCTCGCAGCTGCCCGCCAACGTCGGCGTGACCGGCGATCCGGCCGTGCTGTACGCCACGCCAGAGAACAACCGCAGCGTGCTGCAGGTGGCGGACCTCGCGCAGGAGCCCGACGCGGTGCGCATCGCCAAGCGCGTGCGCATCAGCGGCCTGCCCGCTTACATCGTGGCCGGCCCGGGCGGCATCGGCTATGCGGTGCGCGTGGACCTGCCGCGCGATGCGCGCGCGGTCGACACCGCGGCGGGCGTGCTGCGCGAACTGGGCTACCGGCCCGAGATCGTGGTGGCGCCATGAATGCCGCGGCACAGCCGACCTTGCCGCACGGCTGGGCGCGTGCGCAGCGCCTCGTGGTGCAGGGCGACAGCGAGGCCATGGCGCTGGTCCTGAGCCCGAGCACGCCGGGCTGGGCGCTGGCCGAGGCGCAGCGCCAGACCGGCCTGCAGGCCTGGCACGAGGTGTCCGAGGCGGAGATGGACCTGTTGCTGTCGACGCGCTATGCCGAGGCCGGCAGCGCCGCCGCCGTGGTCGGCGCGGCCGAGTCCGAGGTCGACCTGGAGCGGCTGATGCAGGACATCCCGGCCGTGACCGACCTGCTCGATGCGCAGGACGACGCGCCCGTCATCCGCATGATCAACGCACTGCTCGCGCAGGCCGCGCGCGACGGCGCCAGCGACGTGCACTTCGAGGCCTTCGAGACCCACTCGGTGGTGCGCTACCGCGTGGACGGCGCGCTGCGCGACGTGGTCTCGCCGCGCAAGGAACTGCATGCCGCGCTGATCTCGCGCATCAAGATCATGTCGCAGCTCGACATCGCCGAGAAGCGCGTGCCGCAGGACGGCCGCATCACGCTGCGCGTGGGCGGGCGGCCGATCGACGTGCGCGTGTCGACCGTGCCGACCGTGCATGGCGAACGCGCCGTGTTGCGCCTGCTCGAGAAGGACGCGGGCCGGCTGCAGCTCGAGCGGCTGGGCCTGGCGGGCGACACGCTGGAAGCGCTGACGCGGCTGATCCGCCAGCCGCACGGCATCGTGCTCGTGACCGGGCCGACCGGCAGCGGCAAGACGACCACGCTCTATGCCGCGCTGGGCCAGCTCGACAAGAGCGTGAGCAACATCCTCTCGGTGGAGGACCCGGTCGAGTACGACCTGCCGGGCGTCAACCAGATCCCGGTGCACGCCAAGATCGGCATGAGCTTCGGCGCCGCGCTGCGGGCCGCGCTGCGCCAGGACCCCGACAACATCATGATCGGGGAGATCCGCGACCTGGAGACCGCGCAGATCGCGGTGCAGTCCTCGCTCACGGGCCACGGCGTGCTCGCCTCGCTGCACACCAACGATTCGATCTCGGCGGTCACGCGGCTGACCGACATGGGCATCGAGCCCTTCCTGCTGTCCTCGTCGCTGCTGGGCGTGCTGGCGCAGCGGCTGGTGCGCTGCCTGTGCGTGCGCTGCAAGCGCGCCGAGACCCAGGCCGACGGCAGCACCCGCTGGGTGCCGGTGGGCTGCGGCCACTGCAACCACACCGGCTTCAAGGGCCGCACCGGCATCCACGAGCTGTTCGTCATCGACGACGAGATCCGCCGCATCATCCACGACGGCGGCAACGAGCACGCCATGCGCGAGGTGGCGCGCCGCCGCGGCATGCGCACCATGCGCGAGGACGGCCAGCGCTGGGTCGCCGCGGGCATCAGCACGCCCGAGGAGATCCTGCGCGTGACGCGCGACGACAGCTAGTGCCGCACCCCATGCCACGCTTTCATTTCGAGGCCGCCAACGCGGGCGGGCAGATCCAGGCCGGCACGATGGAGGCCGAGTCGCAGCGCGCCGTGCGGCTGCAGTTGCGCGAGCGCGGGCTGACCGCGCTGGGCGTGCACGAGGTGGCGGGCGGCGGCGGCTCATGGTTCGGGCCGCGATTGAGCGCCACCGACCTGCTGTGGGCCACGCGCGAACTCGCGAGCCTGCTGGGCGCGCGGCTGCCGCTGGAGTCGGCCCTGATGGCCACCATCGAGCAGGCCGAGCAGAAGGTGGTGGCCGAGGCGCTGAGCGCGGTGTGCAACCACGTGCGCGGCGGCATGCGGCTGGCCGATGCGCTGGGCGAGCGGCCGCGCGACTTTCCCGCGATCTACCGCGCGCTGATCGGTGCCGGCGAGGACTCGGGCGAGCTGGCGCGCGTGATGGAGCGGCTGGCCGACTACCTCGAGGGCCGCGACAACCTGCGCAGCAAGATGCTCACCGCCTTCATCTATCCCGGCGTGGTGGCCTTCGTCTCGGTGTGCATCGTGATCTTCCTGCTCGGCTACGTGGTGCCGCAGGTGGTCAGCGCGTTCTCGCAGGCGCGGCAGGAGCTGCCGCTGCTGACGCGCGTGATGCTGGGCGCGAGCGGCTACGTGCGCGAATGGGGATGGCTCACGGCGCTGGTGCTGGGCGCCGCCTTCGCGCTGTGGCGCTGGTCGCTGCGCGACGACGCGGCGCGGCTTCGCTGGCACGGCTTCCTGCTGCGCGTGCCGATGGTGGGCAAGTACGTGCTGGGCGTGAACACCGCGCGCTTCGCCTCGACCCTGGCGATCCTGATGGACGCGGGCGTGCCCCTGCTGCGCTCGCTCGATGCCGCGCGCGAGACCATGGGCAACGACCGGCTCAAGCAGTGCGCGGCCGACACCGCCGCGCGCGTGCGCGAGGGCGCGCCGCTGGCCTCGGCGCTGCGCGTGCAGAAGGTGTTTCCCTCCAACCTGATCCACCTGGTGGCGAGCGGCGAGAAGACCGGCGCGCTCGCGCCCATGCTCGAGCGCGCGGCCGCCAATCTCTCGCGCGACCTCGAGCGCCGCGCCACGCGGCTGACGGCGTTGCTCGAGCCGCTGATGATCCTCGGCATGGGCGCGGTGGTGATGCTGATCGTGCTCGCGGTGATGCTGCCGATCATGGAGATCAACCAGATGGTGAAGTAGGGCGCGGCAGGCGCTCAGTCCAGCGCGATGACGCGGCGGTAGCGCAGCGCCGGCCCCGTGTCGGCGCGGACGCCCAGCGTGACCTCGAGCCCGGATGCCGCCGTGCGCGCCGGGCCGCTGGTCGGC
>NZ_JBZAYE010000622.1:0-4240 GCF_058244205.1 Variovorax sp. 20P10.2.4 | reverse complement strand
CGCTGGGCGCCTCGATGTGCTGCAGCAGGCTGCCGCGCTCGAAGGGCTGGCGCGCATGGGGCAGGCCCAGCGCCGTCACGTCCCAGCCGATCATCTCGGCGCCGGGCTCGGCCTCGATGGCGATGCGGTTCTCGGCCATGCAGCCGCTGTAGCAGATGGCCTCGAGCGGCAGCCATTCGAGCCGCGCGCCGGCCGCCAGCCGCAGCCGGGTGCGCTGCACCGCGCGCTCGCCCTCGCTGCGGTAGAAGCGCGAGGCGCCGGGCGTGGTCACCAGGCCATGGCTGCCGGCGGCGGCCTCGACCTCGATCTCGAGCGTGTCGCCGCCCACCAGCCCGCCCGGCGGATGCACCAGCACGTTGTGGCAGACGGTGTCGCCCTCGGGGTAGAGGCTCTGCAGGATGCGCAGCGGGCCGTCGTGGCGGAAGCGGGCGACGGTGCGGTCGGCTTCGTGTCGGTAGGCGAGATGGAGGCGGGCGTGCCAGGGCATGCGGGGGAGTCTAGGTCCTCGCGGTGCGCCGCTTCAGGTCTTCCAGGCGCCGTCGTGGGCGGCGCTGGCCTCGTCGACCAGCGCCGGGCCGATGCATTCGATCGGATGCGGCGAAGCGCGGAACACGTCGCGGCACGACAGCTCGGCATCGCGCTGGTCCTGCCGCTCGCCGCGGAACACGCGCAGCCGCTCGGCGTCGATGCCGAACACCACGCGGCCGATGTTCGACCAGAAGATCGCGCCCGCGCACATCACGCAGGGCTCGCCCGAGGCATAGAGCGTGGCGCCGGCCAGTTCCTCGCGCGAGATGCCGCGGCCGGCGAGCGCGCGGATCGCGTTGGTCTCGGCATGGCCGGTGCAGTCGCCGGTCTCGCCGGTGTTGTTGTAGGCCTCGCAGAGCACTTCGCCCGCGGCCGAGACGATGACCGAGCCGAAGGGCCGGTTGCCGCGCCGGCGCGCGAGGTGCGACCAGACGATGGCCTTGCGCAGGTAGCGGCCGTCGCGTTCGTCGAGCGCGGTTTCGGCGGGAGCGGTGGGGGTGGTGGTGGTGGGGGAGTTCATGCCTTGGGAAGGGTGCGTTCGGTGCGCGATGGGAGCATCGTGGTGTTGAAGATGGCGTCGGAGGCGGGCTTGACCTTCAGACCGAAGACGTCGGCCACTTCGTCGACCTGCCGCTCCAGCGTGAGCTTGCGGATGTCGCCGAGGCCGTGGCCGCGCGTGTCGGCGGCACCCACGTACTGGGCCGTGATGTTCCAGCGCTCGCGCTCGATTTTCTCATCGAGGATGGGCTCGCGCTGGCGCATGGCCGCGATGCTCGGCGCCGGATCGGCGAAGGTCTCGACGATGGCGCGGTTGCTCGCGCGCAGGAAGCCGGCCACCAGCTTGGGGTTCTGCGCCACCAGGTTGCTGCTCGCGAGGATGGCGTTGCCGTAGAGGTCGACGCCCGCGTCGGCGTACTTGAGCACCGACAGCGTCTCGGGCCGCATGCGCGCGAACAGCGAGACCGCCGAATCGTGGAAGTAGGTGGCGGCATCGACGTCGCCGCGCACCATCACGTTGTCGCGCGCGCTGAAGTCGGTGGTCTGCCACTGGAAGGCGTCGGCGCGCAGGCCCTGCCTGCGCGCGACCAGCGGCCAGGCGCGCCGCGTCGATTCGACCGCGGCGGCCGCCACCTTCTTGCCCGCGAGGCTCTTGAAGTCGCCGGTCACGCCGCGGTCCTTGCGGCCGATGATCACGAATGGTGCGCGGTTGTAGTACTGGTAGACGGCCTGCACCGCCGGCGTGCCCGGGTTCTGCGCGTTGAACTCCACCAGCGAGCTGATGTCGCCCAGCCCGAGCTGGTAGACGCCGCTGGCGATGCGGGTGATGGAGGCCACCGAGCCGGCGCCGGTGTCGATGCTCACGTCGAGCCCTTCCTCCTTGTAGTAGCCCCTGGCCAGCGCGAGGAAGAAGGGCGCGGTCTGGCCGTTGATGCGGAAGTCGAGCGTGAACTTGAGGGGGGTGAGCCGGCCGTTGCCGCCCTGGGCGAGGACGGCCGGAGCGGCGAGGGTGGCGGCGCTGGCCGCGAGGAAGGATCGACGGTGCATGGGAAGCCTCGGAATCTTCGGTTCTTGAATCCGTTCGCCCTCTGGGGACAGAGGGCGGCGGGCATTTCAAGAGCAATTTCCGGGCGGGCGCACGTTCGTGGTGCGTGCGCTGCTGAACGCTTCTACTCTTGGGCTCGGCAAAGCAGAAGGCATGCCAAGGGCTTGGCGCCTGACGCTTCGCGCTTTGTTCGGGCATGGGCGGCGGGGCTTGGCAGGGCACGCGCGCCGCGCAACAATCCGGGCGCGCAATTTGCAAGGCAGTTGCGCAGAGTAGAAGCGTTCAGCCCCATCGTCATCGCGCCATCGCGGTCCGGCACGGGGTGGGAAATTGCTCTTTCAGTTCGTCCCACACGACCTCAGAAGGAGTCCGCCCATGCTCGTCACCCGTCAACCCGTCTTCCGCAAGTTCTGGCATGCCGTCATGCCGCTCACCGACCTGGCCCAGGGCCCCAAGCCCTTCCGGCTGCTCGGCGAGGACATCGTTCTCTTCCTCGACGCCGAGGGCCAGCCGGCCGCGCTGCGCGATCGCTGCTGCCACCGCACCGCGAAGCTCTCCAAGGGCTGGTGCGTGGACGGCGCGGGCCAGGCCTGCGCCCAGGGCGCGATCCAGTGCGGCTACCACGGCTGGACCTACGACCGCGGCGGCCAGGTCATCCGCATCCCGCAGTACGACCACGAGCGGCCCATTCCGCCCGACTACCGCACCACGGCCTATCGCTGCACCGCGCGCCATGGCTACGCCTGGGTGGCGCTCGAGGAGCCGATCGCCGACATCCCCGCCATTCCCGAGTTCGACGATCCGGGCTACCGCACCATCTTCCAGTTCCACGAGGAATGGCAGACCAGCCCGTTGCGCGCGCTCGAGAACTCCTTCGACAACTCGCACTTCAGCTTCGTGCACCGCGCCACCTTCGGCGTGGCCGCGAGCCCGAAGCCGAGCAAGTACGAACTGGTGGAGAACGAGGCGGGCTTCTATGCCGAGACCGTCATCGAAGCGACCAATCCCGAGAAATTCCACGCGATCAGCGGCGTGACCGATCCCATCACCACGCGCCACATGCGCAATGCCTATTTCCTGCCGTTCTCGCGCCGCCTCGACATCGAGTACCCGAGCGGCATCCGCCACATCATCATCAACTGCTTCACGCCGATCGACGACCACCGCATGCAGCTGTGCCAATGGCTGTTCCGCAACGACACCGAGGCCGATTGCCCGGCCGCGATGCTGATCGCCTTCGACGACGAGATCACGCGCGAGGACAAGGACATCCTCGAGTCGACCGACCCCGATGCGCTGGTCGACACGCGCCGGCGCGGCGTCGAGTACTCGATGGAGTCGGACCGCCCGGGCATGCTGATCCGCAAGCACCTGATGCAGCTGCTCGCGCGGCACGGCGAGGCCGAGGTGTACCGCGGCATGGAGGCCGCGGTGCCGGTCGCGAAGGCGGCCTGATTCAGGCCGTGGCCGGCGAGGTGCTCGGCCGCGCGGTGCGCGAACGGCCCTCTTCGTAGCGGTCCATCGCGAGACCGTCGGTGCGGATCTCGGGCCGCTGGCCGGTCACGATGTCGGAGATCAGCTTGCCCGAGCCGCAGGCCATGGTCCAGCCCAGGGTGCCGTGGCCGGTGTTGAGGAACAGGTTCGGGTAGCGCGTGGCGCCGACGATCGGGGTGCTGTCGGGCGTCATCGGGCGCAGGCCGGTCCAGAAGCTGGCGCGCGGCAGGTCGCCGCCCGGGAACAGGTCGCTCACCACCTTCTCGAGCGTGGCGCGGCGCTGCGGGTTCAGGCGCAGGTCGAAGCCCGAGAGCTCGGCCATGCCGCCCACGCGGATGCGGTTGTCGAAGCGCGTGACGGCCACCTTGTAGGTCTCGTCGAGCACGGTCGACTGCGGCGCCAGCGATTCGTCGACCAGCGGCACCGTGAGCGAGTAGCCCTTGACCGGGTAGACGGGAATATCGAGGCCCAGCGAGGCGATGGCCGCGCGCGAATAGCTGCCGAAGGCCATCACGTAGCGGTCGGCCGTGAGCACCTTGCCGGCCGTGGTGCGCACGCCGCTGATGCGGTCGCCCTCGGTCTCGAGCGCCTCGATGCTCTGGCCGAAGCGGAAGTCCACGCCCAGGCCGCGCGCGATCTCGGCCAGGCCGCGCGTGAACAGGTGGCAGTCGCCGG
>NZ_JBZAYE010000621.1:0-4241 GCF_058244205.1 Variovorax sp. 20P10.2.4 | reverse complement strand
GCGTGCTGTCGCATCAGCGCTCCCAGCTCGTCGTCAGGAATTGGCATGCCGTGTCCTTTCCTGCGCCGGGCCCGGGCGCTCGTCGCGCAGGCTTTCGCGCAGCAGGGCCCGCGCGCGCGACAGCCGCGACATCACGGTGCCCAGCGGCACGCCGGCGATGCGTGCGATGTCTTCATAGCGCAGCTCCTCCAGTTCGCGCAGCACGATCGCTTCGCGGTAGACCGCGGGCAGGGCGTCGATCGCGGCATTGACGCGCTCGCCCTGCACGCGCCGCTCCCACAGCCGCGCGGGATCGCCGGCCTCCGGTGCCGTCGCGCCGGCGGACTCGCTGTCGCGCAGCTCGTCGAACTCCACCTGGTCGGCCAGCTGCCGGTTCTGCCGCATCCAGTCGTAGCAGGCGTTGCGCACGATGCCCAGCAGCCAGGGCCGCGCGTTCTCGCCGCGCAGCCCGTCGAAGAAACGGAAGGCCCGCAGGTAGGCCTCCTGCACCGCGTCCTCGGCCAGGCGGTCGTCGCGCAGCAGCCAGCGCGCGAGATTCCAGGCCGCATCGAGATGCGGCAGGGCGGCGGCTTCGAACTGGCGGGTGCGATCGGTCAAGGGACGTGCTTTGGGGGCATGACGCGGCGGGCGCGCGTTTTATTCCAGCCTCGCGCGAAAAAATTTCGGGGAATAGACGAAGGGCACCGCGCGTCATGCCCTGTGCCGATTCTCTTCCTCTCTTCTTTCAGGAGTCTTTCCCCATGACCGCCTTTCCAGGATTCGCACGCCTGCTCGCCGTTCTCGCGGCCTCGGGCGCCCTGGCCTTCCCGGCGCTGGCCGCCGGCCCCAAGGCCTACGTCGGCAACTTCAAGGACAGCACGCTCAGCGTGATCGACACCGGCAGCGAGCGCGTGCTCGCCACCGTGCCGGTGGCCGCGGGGCCCGACGGCATCGTGATCTCCCCGAACGGCCAGCGCGTGTTCGTCAGCGGCTCCAGCGCCTCGGCGGTGAGCGAGATCGACGCCGCGACCGACCGCGTGACGCACACCATCGAGGTCGGCCAGGGCCCGCAGGGCCTGGCCACCACCGCCGATGGCCGCTGGGTGCTGGTGGCCGTCAACGGCGACGACCGCGTGGCCTTCATCGACACCGCGACCCATGCCGTGGGCGCGAGCGTGGCCGTGCCCAAGCCGCACACCATCGCCGTGCGGCCCGATGGCCGGCAGGCCTACGTGGCCTCGCAGGCGCCGGGCCATTTCGCGCTCGTGGTGCTCGACCTGGCGACGCGCAAGGCGGTCTCGGAGATCGCGCTCGACAAGCCGCCGCGCGACCTCGAGTTCGGCCCCGACGGCAAGGCGCTCTACCTGACGCTGGCGGGCGTGCCCGCGGTGCAGGTGCTGGACGCGACCACCAACCAGTGGCTGGCGCCGATCCCCACCGGCGTATCGCCCCACATCGCGCAGCACTTCGCGGGCATGGCGAGCGGCGTGGTCGTGGTGCAGGGGCCGGGCGAGGTGATGCTGTTCGACCCCGCGACGCGCGCGCCGAGCCGCAGCATCGCCGTGGGCAAGCAGCCGCACTGGCTCGACATCTCGGCCGACGGCGGGAAGCTGTGGGTCAGCAACGAAGGCTCGAACGACGTCAGCGTGATCGACCTGGCCGGCGGTCCGTCGCACACCGTGGCGGTCGGCAATGCGCCGCGCAAGGTGGCGGTGCAGCGCAGCACGCCGGCCGGGCACGCGGGCGGTTCGGCGCATGTGGCGATCCGCAACTTCGCCTTCGAGCCGGCGCAGATCACCGTGAAGGTGGGCCAGCCCGTGCGCTGGAAGAACGACGACGGCGCGCCCCATGGCGTGGTGTTCAGGAAGGGCGGCCCCGCGGGCATGGACCTGATGCTGCCGGGCCAGGACTTCACGCAGACCTTCGACAAGCCGGGCGTCTACGACTACGCCTGCTCGGTGCACCCCTACATGACGGCGCGCGTCACGGTGATTGCACCCTGACGTGCAGGCCTCGGGCGGCCTGCCTATGATGGTCGTGCAGCCACGCGCGACTGCGCGGTTCGGCCGTTTCACAGGAACCATCCACACCATGAGCATTCCCACCACCCGCCTGGGCCGCACCGGCCTGACCGTCTCCCGGCTCGCGCTCGGCACCATGACCTTCGGCCTGCAGACCGACGAGGCCGTGTCGCACCGCATCCTCGACAAGGCCGCCGAGGGCGGCATCAACTTCCTCGACACCGCCGACGTCTACCCGCTGGGCGGCACGGTCGAGACCACGGGCCGCACCGAGGAGATCATCGGCAACTGGCTCGAGAAGCAGGGCCCCGCGGGCCGCCGGCGCTTCGTGGTCGCGACCAAGGCGGTCAACAAGGTCGGCCCCAATCCCTGGGACCAGGGCGCCTCGCGCAAGCACCTGCTCGATGCCATCGACCTCTCGCTCAAGCGGCTGAAGACCGACCACGTCGATCTCTACCAGCTGCACATGGACGACCGCGAGACGCCGCTCGAGGAAAGCATCGAGGCGCTCGACACCATCGTGAAGTCGGGCCGCGCGCGCTATGTGGGCGTGTCGAACTTCCTGGCCTACCGGCTCGCGCGCGCGCTCGGCAAGTCCGACCTGCTGCGGCTCACGCGCTTCGTCTCGGTGCAGCCGCGCTACAGCCTGCTGTTCCGCGAGATCGAGCGCGAGCTGCTGCCGCTCGCGAGCGAGGAAGGCCTGGGCGTGATCCCCTACAACCCGCTGGCCGGCGGCCTGCTCACCGGCAAGTACAAGCCCGGCGCCAACCCCGAGGCCAACACCCGCTTCACGCTCGGCACGGCCGGCAACATGTACCAGGACCGCTACTGGAACGAGCGCAGCTTCAACACCGTGACGCAGCTGCATGCGCTGGCCGACGAGGCGGGCGTGCCGCTCGCGACGCTGGCCGTGGCCTGGGTGATGGCGAACCCGCTGATCACCGCGCCGCTGCTCGGCGCGAGCCGGCCCGAGCAGCTCGACGCGACGCTCGCGGCGGCCGAGTACAAGCTCGACCCCGCGCTCAAGCAGAAGCTCGACGAGCTGACGGCCGAGTACCGCAAGGGCGACGCGCCGCGCTGAACGCGGCCGGAGGCGTGTTGCGCCTCAGCGCCAGCCGCGGTGCCAGCCCGCGTGCGGGTTGTACCAGCCCCAGCCGTAGTGCGGGTGGTAGCGCCAGCCCCAGCCGGGGCCGGGCGAGACATAGGTCGGGCCGATGATCGCCACGCCCACCGGCGGTTCGATCGGCGCGGCATACACGGCCGCGCCGTGCACCGGCCCCACCGGTGCCACCACGCAGGCACTGAGACTGGCCGCCGCGGCGAGGGCCGCGGCAATCGCTGCGAGTTTCATGGGTTGCTCCTGAAGAACGAGTCGTTGAAGGTTTCGGCTTCTTCAATGCCGCGGCCGGTGCGCGAGCCGACGCGGCGGCGGTAAAGATTTCTTAGCGCGCGCCAACTGACAGCTTTGTCAGGAAGTCGACAGCGAGCGGTTGGAAGACGCGGCCTAGAGTGGCCGCACCATGGCTCGCTCCGCTGCAACCTCCTTCCCCGACCTTCCGCGCCGCGCCCTGCGCGCGCCCGCCGCGGCCGCGCTGGCCGCGCTGCTGATCGCGGGCTGCGCGGTCGGCCCCGACTATGTGCGGCCCTCGATGGAGGTGCCCGCGGCCTACAAGGAAGACGGTGCGTGGAAGACCGCCACGCCGCAGGCCATCGATCCCTCGCATCCCTGGTGGGAGGCCTACGGCGACGCCACGCTCAACGGGCTGCTGGTGCAGGCCAATGCCGCCAACCAGAACATCCGCCAGGCCGAGGCCCAGTACCGCGAGGCGCGCGCGCTGGCCTCGGCCGCGCGCGCCGGCTTCTATCCCACCCTCGGGCTCAACGCCGGCGCCAACCGCGCGCAGACCAACAGCACCGGCAGCATCGAGCGCCGCACCACCGACACCCTGGGCCTCGCCGCGAGCTGGGAGCCGGACGTGTGGGGCGCGGTGCGCCGCTCGGTCGAGGCCGGCGACGCGAGCACGCAGGCCAGCGCCGACGACCTCGCGGGCGCGCGCCTGAGCATCCAGACCACGCTGGCGCAGGACTACCTGCAGTTGCGCGCCATCGACCTGCAGCGCGCGCTCTACGCCACCACCACCGCCGCCTATGCGCGCGCGCTCGAACTCACGCAGCACCAGTACGCGGCCGGCACCGTGCTGCGCTCCGACGTGGCGCTGGCCGAGAGCCAGCTGCGCACCG
>NZ_JBZAYE010000620.1:0-4242 GCF_058244205.1 Variovorax sp. 20P10.2.4 | reverse complement strand
GGTTGGCGTTGGCGGCGCTCATGCGGCGGCGAGCACGGCGGCCTCGGGCGCTGCCGCCTTGCCGGCACGCAACGCGCGCAAGGGCTCGGCATCGACCCACTCGCCGAGGTCGAAGTCGCCCGGCAGGAAGCCCCACTGCAGCAGGAAGTCCTTGAAATGCCCGATTGCCTCGACCAGCGGCGCGTCGAGCCCGATGCCCAGATGCCGGTGCACCTCGGGCCCGTTCGAGGCCAGCACCGCCTCCTCGCTGGTGGCGATCTCGCGCGCCACGAAGCGCACCGTCTCGTCGGGATGGTCCTCGGCCCAGCGGCCGGCGCGCTCCACCACCTCGAGCAGGCGCAGCACCAGGTCGGGCCGCCGCTCGGACAGCGCCGCATCGACCGTCAGCACGCGCGGCGTGCCGTTGTTGATGCGGATCTTCGGATCGGGATGGCTGCCGAACTCGGACACCACCTGGGCGCCGATCAGGTTCGCGACCACCAGGCCCTCGGCGCCCTTGACGAAGATCGCGTCGACCTCGCCGCGCACCAGCGCCTCGACCTCGCGGAAGTAGGGATGGCGCCGGCGCAGCCCGAACAGGCTGGGCTCGCCCTGCGCGAGGATCACCGACTCCTCGATCGGCAACTGCACCAGCGTGAGGTCCTCGGTCGTGAGGCCGGCCAGCGACAGCGCCGACACCACGCCCTTGAGCGCGGTGGCGCGATGGAAGTCGATCAGGTCGTTGACCCGGCGCGGCACCGCGAAGCGCCGGCCCGCGAGCTGTTCGATCGAGGCGATGCCGCGCCCCGGCAGGGTCACGATGGCCTGGAACTCGTCGGTCCAGGTGATCGCCACCAGCCGCGTCGCGCGGCCGTTGGCGCGGGCCCAGATCGGCGGGATGTTGCCGCCCTGGCGGAAGGACCAGGCCAGGTGGTGGTCGAAGTGGCTCTCGCGGATGCTGCGGTCCTTCGAGTCGATGATCGATTCGATCGCGATGCCTTCCTCGGCGAAGGTCTGGGCCAGCCAGCCCTGGCGCGCGGCAATGCCCAGCGGCGAGGGCACGGGGCAGCGGGTGTACCAGAGCACGTCGGGGCGGTCGGTGGTGGCGGTGGTCATGAATTGCTCCTTCTGGTTAAGTACCGATCCAGGCCCCGGCCAGGTTGCCGGCGATGCCGTCGGCGCTGACCGTGTGGCCGCGCACGCGGCGATCGGCGATGGTGTAGTTGTCGAGTGCCAATAACGTGATGTCGGGCAGGTCGCGCACGATGTGGCGCTGGAACTCGGCGAAGGCCTGGCGCCGGCGCGCCTCGTCGGTCTCGATGGCGGCCGCCTCGAGCAGCTGGTCGACCTCGGGGTTGTTGTACCCCGAGCCGTTGGAGAACGGCAGGCCCTTCTTGAAGTTCTTCGACCAGTACAGGCGCTGGATGCCCACGGTGGGGTCGAAGGTGTTGCTCATCACGCTCACGTGCAGGTCGAAGGCGCGGTCGGCATAGATGCGGCGCACGTAGGTCGCGAAGTCGGTCGCGTTGATCGTCACCTCGATGCCGATGCGCCCCAGGCTCTGCTTCAGGTACTCGGCGGTGCGCTGGCCGCCCTCGTTGGGAATGGGCGTCAGCGCGAGCTTGAGCCGCAGGTTGGGGCCGGCCTTGCCGCGCGTCAGGCCCGCCGCGTCGAGCAGGGCCTCGGCCTGCTTCGGATCGTGCGGCAGCACCGGCAGGTCGGGCAGGTAGAACTTCGCGAGCGCCGGATGCACCGGCCCCGGAATCAGCCGGCCCTGGCCGTACCACACGGTTTTCTGCACCACCTGGCGATTGATCGCATGCGCGATCGCCTGGCGCACGCGCAGGTCCTGCAGCGCGGGGTTCTCGAGGTTGAACTCCACGCGCGAGACGTTGTTGATGTACTGGTAGCCGTTCGGCTCGAACACCAGGTTCGGCCTGGCGCGCAGCCGCTCCACGTCGCCCAGCGGCACCGGCGTGCCCGGGCTCAGGTGCACCTCGCCCTTCTCGATCGCGGCCGCGCGCGCGGCCGCGTCGGGAATGAAGCGCACGATCAGCCGGTCGACATAGGGCCTGGGGTTGTCCCAGTAGTCGGGGTTGCGCTCGTAGCTCACATGGCTGCCGCGCACCCATTCCTTGAACACGAAGGGGCCGGTGCCCACGGGTGCGTTGTTGGCCGGGTTGGCATCGGCCTTGCCGTTCTCGTAGAGATGCTTCGGCACGATCGGCGACTCGGCCGCCGACAGTGCGGTGATCAGGTAGGGCACCGGCTTCGACAGCACCAGGATCGCGGTGTGCGCATCGGGCGTGCGCACCTCCGACACGCTCGAGAAGGTGGCGCGCCCGCGCGGGTGGTATTGCTTGAGCAGGCCGATCGAATGCGCGACGTCGGCCGAGGTGAAGGGCCGGCCGTCGTGCCACTTCACGCCGCGGCGCAGGCTGAAGCTGTACTGCAGCCCGTCGGCGCTCACGCTCCAGGCGGTCGCGAGCTGCGGCTGCGGCGAGAGGTCGAAGCCGTAGCTCAGCAGGCCCTCGGTGGTCTTGGCCGAGATCAGCACCGAGGCGCCGGCCGAATGCGCGATGGTGGTGAGCGTGGGCGGCTCGGGATCGATCAGCACGGTCAGCGTGCCGCCGCGCACCGGCGTGCCCGCGTCGCGGCCCTGCGCGAGCGCGGACACCGCCGCGAACGGCGAGGCCAGGCCCGCGAGCCCGAGTCCCGCGCCGGCCTGCAGCCAGGCGCGGCGCTCCATGTTCCAGTCCTGCATGCTCATCCCTTGAGGTGAAGATCGGCGAAGTTGCCCGACAGGCCCTCGGCGCCGACCGTGTGGCCGCCGATGCGGCGATTGGCCACCGTGACCTGCGCCACCGCCACCAGGCCGATGGTCGGCAGCTCGCGCGCGATCACGCGCTGGAACTCGGCGTAGAGCGCGCGCCGCTTGGCGGCGTCGTTCTCCACCGCCGCGGCCTCGAGCAGCTGGTCGACCTCGGGGTTGTCGTAGTGCGCGCCGTTGGAGAAGGGCACCCCGGGGCGGAAGTTCTTCGACCAGTAGAAGCGCTGGATGCCGACCGCGGGATCGAACATCTGGCTCATGCCCTGGTTGTTGAAGTCGAAGTCGCGGTCGGTATAGACGCGCTTGATGTAGGCGCCGAACTCCTGCGTGCGCACCGTCACGTCGATGCCCACGCGCGCGAGCGCCTGGCGGATGTACTGGCCCACGCGGTTGCCGCCGCCGTCGAACACGTCGTGGCTCACGCGAAAGCGCACGCCGTCGGCGCCGCGCGCGAAGCCGGCCTCGTCGAGCAGCGCCTCGGCGCGCTTGCGGTCGAAGCCCGGCACGCCGGCCGCGGGCTCGTAGAAGGCACGCAGCACCGGCGAGATCGGGCCCGGCGCGGCCAGGCCGTAGCCGTACCACACGGTCTTGAGGATCACCTCGCGGTCGATCGCATGGGCCACCGCCTGGCGCACCTTGGCATGGCGGAAGTATTGGTTGTCGAGGTTGAACTCGATGCGCGTGGTCGAGTTGTTGAAGTACTCGTTGCCGCGCGTGTCCAGGCTCAGGTGCGGCAGCGCCTTGAGCCGGTCGAGGTCGGGGATCGGCACCGGCGTCGCGCCGGCCAGGTCGACCGTGCCGCTCTCGAGCGCAGCGGCGGCCGCCGCGGGGTCGGGCACGAAGCGCACCACCAGCCGGTCGATGTAGGGCTTGCCGGCATCCCAGTAGTCGGGATTGCGCTCGTAGATGATGTGGCTGCCGCGCTGCCATTCCTTGAACACGAAGGGCCCGGTGCCGACCGGCGCGTTGTTGGCCGGATGGCTCGCGAGGTCGCGGCCCTCGTAGACATGGCGCGGCACGATCGGCGACTCGGCCGCGGCCAGTGCGGTCAACAGGAAGGGCGCGGGCTTGCTGAGCACCAGCACCGCCGTGTGGGCATCGGGCGTGCGCACCTCGCTCACGCTCGCGAAGGTGGCGCGCCCGCGCGGATGCGACTGCTTGAGCGCGAGGATCGAGAAGGCCACGTCGGCCGAGGTGAAGGGGCGGCCGTCGTGCCACTTCACGCCGCGGCGCAGCCTGAAGGTGTATTGCAGGCCATCGGGCTGCACCTCCCAGGCCACGGCGAGCTGCGGGCGCGGGCGCAGGTCGAAGTCGTAGCTCAACAGGCCCTCGACCGCCTTGGGCGACACCAGGAAGGTGCCGGCCGCGGAGTTGACCAGGCCCACCAGCGTGGGCGGCTCGAGCGCGGTGAGCAGGGTGACGACGCTGCCGGG
>NZ_JBZAYE010000062.1:0-21005 GCF_058244205.1 Variovorax sp. 20P10.2.4 | reverse complement strand
CGCAGTTCGAGCCGCCCGGCGGGCGCGGCGCGCTGCACACCATTCACATCGGCGGCGGCAGCTTCAAGCTGATCGACGAGACCTACGACGCCAACCCGAGCTCGATGCGCGCCGCGCTCGAACTGCTGGCGCAGGCCCCGTGCGAGCCCGCGCGCCGCGTGGCGATCCTCGGCGACATGCAGGAGCTGGGCCCGGCGGCCCAGCGCCATCACCTCGACCTCGAGCCCGAGCTGCTGGCCACGCAGGCCGACCGCGTGCTGCTGTGCGGACCGCTGATGCGGGCCCTGCATGCGCGCATCAGCTCGAAGGTGCGTTCGCACTGGTTCGTCGACGTCTCCGATTTGTCGACCGCGCTGGGCAGCCTGCTCCAGCCGGGCGACTGGGTGCTCGCGAAAAGCTCCGCGGGCGTGGGTCTGTCCCGGCTGGCCCGGGTTTTGAAAGCACTGCCATGACCAGACTGGATGCACTCCTTCATCTGCCCGCGCAGCAGGAGGCCGCCCCGGCGCGCCGCTGGTGGACCCGCTGGGCTCAACTGCTGTGCGCGTGGGTCGTCTGCATGCTGCTGTGCGTCAATGTCGCGATCCTGCTGGACCGGGGTTTGCCCGGAGACGATGAACCCGCGCAGGCCGCGAATACTCGGAAGACGGTCGCTTGCAGCACCGTCGTCCTGCCCACCGAAATCGTCTCGCATCGAGCCGCGACAGGGTCTGACCGACCCCTGACCAAAGCCTCGAATTGCACTGCTTTCTAGAGTGAAATATTGCCTTGTAACAGTCGGGTAACAGTTGATAATGAAGCCGTTGCGTCATCGCCTGACGGGATCGGCTTTCGCCCATGATCAAGTTTCTCCTGCCCACTCAACTGGTCGCCGAGCGGCCCGTGGAGCCCGGTGCCAGTCCCTATGCGGGCGCCCTCCACACCGCGTTTCGTGATGCCTACCCGCTGATCAAGAGCGCGGCCTGGCGCTCCATTCCGATCAGCCTGTTCGGGCTGCTGCCCTCGATCTTCCTGCTGCAGGTCTACGACCGCGTGCTCTCGCGTAGCGGCGTCTCGACGCTGGCGGCGCTGGTCAGCGGCATCCTGTTCTTCCTGTGCATCGAGTTCTGGCTGCGCACGCGCCGTTCGCGCCTGCTGCGCAACGCGGGCGCGATCATCGACCACGGCGTCTCGGGCGCGTTGATGGGCTCCATGCTCGGGCGCCCGCTGCGCGCGCTCGAGGCGCGGCCGGCCTCGGTGTGGCACCTCTACTTCCGCGACGTCGGCTCGGTGCGCGGCACCGTCACTGGCGGCCTCGCGCAATCGATCTTCGACCTGCCGATGGCGGTGTTCGGGCTGGTGGTGATCGGCATCGTCGCGCTGCCGGTGCTGCCGGTGGTGGTGGCCTTCCTCGCGATCCTCTCGTTCCTCGCCTGGTGGTGGGCCGACGAGGTGCGCGCCGGCCGCGTCGAGGAAGTGCAGCGCGGCCGCGGCCTCGACCGCATGACGGCCGAGATCTGCCATGCGCGCGAGACGCTCAAGTCGCAGGCCAACGACGGCCCCATCATCGAGATGTGGCAGAAGACCTACAACGACTGGCTCACCGAGAGCTTCACCAAGAACGGCCAGATCGAGACCGCGCGCGACGGCACCACGGTGCTGCTGACGGTGTTCTCGGTGATCGTGGTCACGGTGGGCGCGATCTCGGTGATGGAGCAGTGGATGACGGTCGGCGGCCTCGTGGCCTCCAACATGCTCGCGCTGCGCGCGCTGCAGCCGATCGCCGGCCTGGTATCGAACTGGCGCTCGCTGGCCACCGCCAAGGAAGCCGCCAAGCGCCTCGAGACCGTGCTCGGCGAGCCGGTGGAGAAGCCGCCGGTGGGCATGGCCTTGCCGCAGCCGCTGGGCCGCATCACGCTCAAGGACGTGAGCTTCAGCTTCACCGAGAACGCGCAGAAGGCGGTCATCGAGAACCTCGACCTCGACATCGGCCCCGGCGGCCTGCACGTCATCGTCGGGCGCAACGGCGCGGGCAAGTCCACGCTGGTCAAGCTGCTCTCGGGCCTGTACACGCCCACGCACGGCGTCGTCAGCATCGGCGAGTACGACCTCTCGCAGTTCGGCCGCGAGGAGCTGTCGCGCTGGATCAGCTACCTCTCGCAGGAGGTCTACTGGTTCGGCGGTTCGCTGATCGACGTCATGCGCCGCACCGCGCCGGGCCAGAGCGACGAGCAGATCGTCGCGGCCTGCAAGCTCTCGGGCGCGCACGACTTCATCTCGCGGCTGCCCGACGGCTACCGCTCGATGGTGGGCGAGGGCGGCACCGGCCTGTCGGTGGGCGAACGCCGCAAGCTCGCGCTGGCCATGAGCTTCCTGCGCAAGCCCTCGGTGCTGGTGCTCGACGAGCCCAGCAACGACCTCGACTTCCAGAGCGAGCGCGCGCTGCTGGCCACGCTGCTGGCGGTGGCCAAGGTGCGCACGGTGGTGGTGGTCACGCACTCGCTGCGCATCGTCTCGGCCGCCAGCCATGTCTACCACGTGACCGGCGAAGGCTCGGTCGAACAGGGCACGGCCGCGGTGATGGTGCCGAAGCTGTTCGGCGTGAAGAAGGCGCTGGTGGCGCTGCCCGAAGGCGGTGGCGAGGATGGCGAAGCCGCCGCCCGCTCGATCGCCTGATGCGCTGAATTTGTTTATGGATTGGACCGATCGACCGATGACCGAGTGCGACGACCGAGTGCCCGCAGGGGAGACGAGATCTTGAAAGCCGATCTGCCGCAGGTCCTGCAGACCGAAGACCAGAAGCGCGCCGCCCAGATCACGCCCGAGGGCCGCCGGCGCCAGTGGCTGCTCGGCGGCCTGATCGGCGTGTTCGCGGTGGTCGGCCTGGGCTTCCCGATGGAGACCGTCGTGGTCGCGCCCGGGCGCGTGATTCCCTCCGACCGCGTGAAGTCGATCCAGCATCTGGAAGGCGGCATCGTCAGCGCCGTGCTCGTGAAGGAAGGCGACCACGTCAAGCAGGGCCAGTCGCTGGTCGAGATCGACCTCGGCGGCAGCGGCCTCAACCTCGAGGAACTGACCGCGCGCTATGCCGCCACCCAGGCCACGCGCGTGCGCCTGCTGGCCGAGAGCCGCGGCCAGCCGCTCAAGCGCGACACCTTCGCCAAGGACATCGACGAAGGCGTGTATGCCGGCGAGACCGGTGCCTACGACGCGCGCGCGCTCGAGCAGCGCGGCGTGATGGCCGGCGCCATCTCCGGCCTCGAGGCCGCGCGCAGCCGACAGCTCGAGCAGCAGGCCAAGGTCAAGGGCCTGAGCGACCGGCTCGACCTGATGCAGAAGGAGCTCGAGGTGTCCGAGCAACTGCTCAAGGAGAAGCTGGTCGGCCAGGTCGAGGTGCTCGAGAAGCGCCGCCAGGCCGAGGCCGCGCGCAGCGAACTCGCGGTGGCGCGCCAGGGCGTGATCTCGGCCAACGCCGCGATCACCGAGGCACAGGCCAAGATGGCCGAGGCCGAGGGACGCTTCCGGCGCCGCGCCTCGGACGAACTCGCCACCGTCGAGCGCCAGTTCGCGAGCCTGAGCGAGGACCTCGCGCGCGCCCGCACGCAGCGTTCGCGCACCGAGGTCAAGGCGCCGTCGGACGGCATCGTCAAGGGCCTGCGCAGCGGCAGCCCCGGCTGGGTGGTGAAGCCCGGCGAGGCGATCCTCGAGGTGGTGCCCGACAAGGACGAGATCATGATCGAGGCGCGGCTCAATCCGAACGACCGCGGTTTCGTCGAGGTCGGCCAGCAGTCCACGGTCAAGATCACCGCCTACGACTACCTGCGCTACGGCGCCGTCGAGGGCAAGGTCACGCTGGTGGCGGCCGATGCCGACCGCGACCCCGCGATCGCCAACGGCGCGCCGTACTACCGGCTCCTGATCAGCACCGACAAGTCCTTCGTCGGCCACAAGGAAAACCGCATCACCGTCGGCATGGAGTCCGAGGTCGACCTCAAGGTCGGCACCGATCCCTTCATCTGGTACATCCTTCGTCCGGTGCTCAAGCTGCGGCGCGAAGCCTTCCGCGAACCATGAAGCGCCGCACGACCAACGGCCGGCGCCCGGCGGGCACCGGCGTGCTGTGCGCGGCGCTGTGCGCCAGCTTCGCGCTGCCGCCCACCGCGATGGCGCAAGAGACGCAGGGGCCCCAGGATCCGCCGCCCTCGCTGATGCTCGCGCGGCGCCTGACCGCGCCCTCGATCGGCACCGCCGGCTACGTGCAGCGCGTGAAGCAGGCGCTGGTCGTGCTGTCGCAGGAATACCCCGAGGTGCAGACCGCGCAGGCGGCCGCCAACACCAGCGGCTTCCAGATCGACCAGGCCAAGAAGGCGCGCTATCCGCGCTTCAAGGTCGGCACCTCCTCGGGCAACTACAACAGCGGCGCCGCCAACGCGCAGACCCAGAGCTACAACGTGATCACCGCCGAGGCGCGCATGAGCCTGCTCGACGGCGGCGCGATCAGCGCCTCGATCCGCGCCGCCGAGGCCGGCAACGAGGCCGACGGCCAGGCCGTCACCACCACCTCGCAGAAGGTGGTGCTCGATGCCCTGACCGCCTACCTCCAGGTGCAGCGCTTCGACCTCAAGAAGGAGATCGCGCACCGCTCCACCGAGATCGTGGCCGAACTCTCGAAGGCCGAGGCGCGTCGCGTCGCGCTCGGCGCCACCGGCGAGAACGACCTCAACATGGCCAGCGCGCGCCGCGCCAGCGTGGCCGCGCGCGAGGCCGACTTCGAGGCCCAGCGCGACGAGGCCATCGCCAAGTTCCGCAGCTATTTCAAGTTCACGCCCATCACGCGCAACCTGCCGGTGCTGGCCGCGCCGCCGCAGTGGCGCATCGATTCGCAGGCCGAGGCGCTGCGCCGCGCCGAGGAACGCAGCACCGAGATCGCCGAGGCCCAGGGCCGCATCAACAAGGCCAAGGCGCTGGTCGAGCAGCAGGAGGCCAGCATCTGGCCCACCGTCGATGCCGTGATCGTGAAGAGCAAGGACCCGCGCGGCGTGTCGCCGCAGGATCCCACGCGCACCGCGCTCGAGCTGAGCTGGAATTTCGGCAGCGGCTTCGACCGGCAGCTGCGCGTGCGCACCGCCATGGCCGAGGTCGAGAACCAGGAAGCCAAGCTCGAGGGCGTGAAGCTCAACCTGTTCGAGCTCACCAGCGCCTCGTGGTCGCGCACCGTGTCGGGCCGCGAGCGCGAGCGCCAGCTGATGGAGGCCGTGAGCACCTCGGGCCAGGCCTTCCGCGGCCGCCGCCGCCTGCTCGAGTTCGGCCGCGACACCCTGCCGCAGGTGCTCGATGCCCAGCTCGAGTACTACAACCTGCTGTTCGACTACGTCGATGCCGTGTTCGACCTGCGCGTCAACGAGCTGCGCCTGGCGCGCACCACCGGCGAGCTGCGCATCGATGCCGAGGGCAGCAACGAATGGGTCGACCGCGTCTTCGGCGCGCCGAGCCGTACCGTGCTGACCGAGGACGGCCTGCTGAGCGGCCCGTGCCTGGCGAGCAATTCGACCTGCGCGACCGAGGCGTCGGTGGATCGCTCGCAGAACGCGCAGCCCGTGACCCTGCGGCGCGCCGAGCGCCTGCCGACCACCAACTGACGAAGAGAAAAGGCGGGCGGCCGGCGCATCAGTGCGCGGCCGCGTTGCCGCTCAGGCGTCTTCCGGAATGCCCGGTTCGCCGTCGAGGATCTGGTACTTGCGCATCTTCTCCCACAGCACCTTGCGGCTGATGCCCAGGTGCTGCGCCGTGTCCTGGCGCTTCCAGTCGTTGATCTCGAGCGCCGCGATGATGCGGTTGCGCTCGCTGCCGTTCCAGCCCTTGCGCTGATCGCCGCCGGCGGCATCGAAGGCGCTGCTGGTGCCCACCGCGTTCGCGCCCAGGCCCATGCCGCCGCCCGGCCCGGTGGCCGCGGGCGTGCCACGGGTCAGCGCGATCGCGCGCTGGATCAGGTGCTGGTCCCAGCTGTGCAGCTGCCGCGCGATCACGCCCACGCGTTCCGCGAGGTTGCGCAGCTGGCGCACGTTGCCGGGGAAGTAGGTCTCGGCCACCGCGTCGCTGAGCCAGTGCGGCGTTTCGCCGAGCACCTCGAGCTGGTCGCCCAGCACGTTGGCCAGCAGCGCCTTGAAGATCGCGATCTTGTCGATCTCGCCGCGCTCCTCGAGGCTGGGCACGTGCAACTCGATCACCGCGAGGCGGTAGAACAGGTCGGCGCGGAATTCGCCGCTGGCCACCATCTCGCGCAGGTTGCGGTTGGTCGCCGCCACCAGCCGGAAGTCGACCCGGATCGGAGAGGTTGCGCCGAGCCGCGTGACCGCGCCGTCCTCGAGCACGCGCAGCAGCTTCACCTGCTGGTACTTCGGCAGGTCGCCGATCTCGTCGAGGAACAGCGTTCCGCCCGTGGCCTGTTCGAAGTAGCCGCGGTGCGCATGCACCGCGCCCGTGAACGAGCCCTTGGCGTGGCCGAAGAACAGCGACTCGAACAGCCCGTCGGGAATCGCGCCGCAGTTCACCGCCACGAACGCGCCCTTGCTGTAGTTCTGGTGGCCCAGGTGCAGCTGCTGCGCGATGCGTTCCTTGCCCACCCCGGTCTCGCCGCGCACCAGCACGCTGTGGTCGCAATCGGCGAAGGCATTGACCTCGGCCAGCAGCGACTTCATCGCTTCGGAGTGCGCCACCAGCTCGTCGAGCGGCTGCGGCGCCACGTCGCGCGCGCGCAGTTGCCGCACCAGCTTCGCGACCATCGTGCGCAGCTCGGCGCAGGTGAAGTCGTAGGGCAGCACGTGCAGGTACTCGGGCGGATAGGTGCGCGAGTCGCGCTCGCGCGAGGCCGCCGCGACCCAGATCACCGGCATGCCCTGCAGCAGCTCGGTCGCCTGCGGCAGCCCGCCGCCATCGATGACCGTGACGCTGATGATCGCCACCGACGGCCGCATCGCCGCCGTGCGGTCCTGCGAAGGCGGGGGCATGCCGTCGGCCCGGATCACCTCGACATCGAAGCTCGCCATGCAGCGGGCGATGCGGTCGAGGATGTCGGCCTTTCCTTCCCAGACAAAGAGGTCGAGTTCGTCGAAATTGGGGGAGGCGCTCATCTGTAGATTGGATGCCGGTGCTTCATTCGGACGCTGGCGCGCCCTCAGTACACCAGCCTTGCGTTCTGGCAGCTCACGGATTGGAGATGCACATCGGTACGGCCCAGTTCGAGCCCCAGGGTATCGCCCAGCAGGTTGGACAGTATTCCGCCGATCGAATTCAGCAGCGGCTGCAGGAGCTGGATCAGCGGCCCGAGCAGCGCGGCCAGCAGCGGCGTGCCCGAGTCGTTGCGGTTCAGTCCGAGCAGGTTGGTCACGAGATTGACGAGTCCGTTGAGGAGACCACTGACGAGGCCGTCTTGAGCAGGCGATTGCAGGGATTCCACCAGCTTGGTCTTGAGGCAACTGGTCGCGCCTGAGCCGCAGCCGATTCCGACCTTGGCCTTCCATTCGTCCGGCATCGGCACAGAGAAAAGTCCCAGCAGGCCGCCGGGTCGGCTCCATGTCAGCTTGTCGCCGGTCAACAGGTTGGCAATCGTGTTGACGTTGGTGCCACCCTTGCCCAGATAGTAGTCGGCCAGCTTGCCGGCGATGTCCGCGTTCGCTGCGCGGTCTGCGGGCGGTACGCCGTTGGAGCCGGTACCCATCAACAGCTTGAGCAACTGGTCAACGAGGTTTTGCACCGTATCGCCGATGGCCAGGGGATTCCTGCTCGTGGTCTTGGTTTCGCCGACGGCCAGCGTGACGTCCTGGGGAATGGTATTGAGTGCGGGCACGGCGACCTTGCCGCTCAGCAGGTTGATGCCGAGCAATGTGACCAGGTTCTTGGGGCCCAGGTTCGCGGGCGAGCAAACATCGGTTTTGGACCACAGGAGCGTGCTCGGAATATCGCCGATGCAGGCATTGAGAATGGGTGCCTGGACCTGGATCGTGGCTTGGTAGGGCGTCACGTCGCAGTTGATTCGATTGAGCGTACCGAAGGCATTCACGACGTCGATGGAGATCGGGATATCGATCTGAGTTCCCAGCAAGCCGAGCAGGTCGGCCAGCAGTTGGCCGGGCTTGGTCATGATGTGGACGAAGGCGCGCACCTGCGAGTTGTAGGCCGTCGTCCCCTCGCTGCCGATGCCGATCGACGGCGGCTCGATCACCTTGGCCTGCACGGACACCTGCAGACCCAGGACGTTGAGGCCGGTCCCGAGCTCCGCGGCATGGTCCTTGGTACCGACGCCCAGCGAGGTCTTGATCAGGTCGAACGCGTCGACCTGAACATTGAGCGCCGAGCTGCCGGTCGGTGCCTTGATTTCCGCGAACAGGCCGCCCGACGTGGCATTGCTTCCCAGCTGCACCTGCAGGCTGTCGAGGTTGAGGCCCGCGTTGATCAGCGAGGCGATGAGTTGCGCATTCACGCCGAGCAGCGTGTCCTGGCCGGCCAGTTGCACGACCGCGTTGAGCAGGTCGCCGAGCTTGACCTTGCTCGCGGTCAGCAGCGCGTTGAGGTCGGCAACGCTGATGTCCGCCGCCACGGGAATGCCGAGCTTTTCCAGCAGCCCGCCGGGGGTGATCTTCACGCCCGCCAGGCCGGTGTAGCAGCCGACGCAGGTACCGCTGGGATCAACGCCCACGAATTTCAGTATCGAGATGAGCGGTGCGGCGGGATTGACGTCCACGAGCTTCGAGCCGACGCTGAAGACGGCCAGTGGGGTGTCCTTGACGGCGTAGGCCTCGACCTTGAGTGTGCGGACGCTGTTGCCTCCGATGTTGGGGAACAGGAGTGCCGTGCTGCCGGTGATCTCCACATGGAGGGCGTTGATCGCGCCGGCACTGGCCGCGCTGCTGAAGTACTGGGGCCCCGGCAGCGTGGCCGGATTCCAGGTGCCGCAGGTCGCCTTGAACTGGAACTGGCTGGGGGTCAGGAAGGAGAGGTTCTGCGTCGCATTGGTGGACGCTACGTCGCTCGCGGTTGCGCAGTTGGTGGGCTTTAGGATCTGCGTGCCGGCCAATGCTGAAAGGTCCGCGGCTTTCTGCAGTTCGCGCTTCATGTAGAAGAGATAGCCGAGCTCGGTGCCGATCAGGACCACGAGCACGAGCAGCATGGCGACCACCCCATTGACGATCACGCTACCGCGGACGCGCCGGCGTGCCGGTACGGAGCCTCCACGGCGTGGGCGGCGAGGCATCGTGATGGGTTGCGCGTTCAAGTGAAGCTCCTTCACGAAGGAATGGCGGCGGTCGCGCGGCTGCTGAGGTTGTCGGGCATCCAGCGACTCGTGTCGAGCACGGGGAGGGAAGGCAGCAAACGGTTGGCGGAATACGGATAAGTCACCGAAACGACCGCGCTGGGACTCGATGCGCCAGCCGCCGCGGTGATCGTCACGTTCACGGTGGCATTCGCTGCAATCCAGGTTCTGCGGCTCTGCGGCGTGGCGCTCGATCCGGCCGGAGTGACGAGTGCGGCGGCGAGCGAGTCATAGACGGTGTCGCGCACCCGGGTGTCGTTAGCAGTGAGCGGCGGAGACAGCAGCATCGGAACGGCGCGTGCTCCATCCTCCGCGGCGCGCGAGATCACCTGCTGGATGTAGAGCACGGCGCCGAAAGTCGCGATGCCGTAGATGATGAAGAACAGCATCATGAAGACGAACGCGAATTCAATGGCGGCGACCCCGCGCTGGCTCCTGCGCGTACCGCGGCCGGTGGTGCGAGCGGCTCGGTTCATGGCGTTCTTCCATCCAGCAGCATGCTGGCCTGACCGACGACGGTGTCCGGCACCGCAAATGGAGGCAGCGGCGGAAGCAGCGCGCGAAGCTGCGTGGCCGTGATGGTCACGACCACCTGGCAGCGGGCTTCCCAGGCGGTGCCGCATATGGGCGAGTCGCAGTTGCTCTGTCCGCTGGCCTGAACCTGGCAGCGCTTGGCCACGACACCGTCGCTGGCGATCGTGAGCCAGGACGGCACGCGCGCACGCGTGAGGGTTTCCGCCGCAGTCTTTCGGTTCGGCCAGGTCGTCTGGTAGGCGAGCGCGGCCCGGGCGCCATCCTCCGCCGCGTTCTGGAGGCTGAAGCGCACGGTGAAGAAGATGGCATAGCACACGATGGCGTACAGCATCGTGAAGAGGATGACGAAGACGATCGAAAACTCGATCGCGTAGTTTCCTGCCTGCAATCTGGCCGGGGGGCGACGGTCGTTCTTCCTCATGGCGGACTCCTGGAGCGGACAAGCCGGCGGCTTATCTCGCCTGGCCTGACGCTGCTCCGCCGGTCGAGCTGTTCAAGGACGAGCCCATGTATTCCGGGATCGCGTGCTCGAAGCTCTTCAGGTAGCGCTCGTAGCTGCGGCGAGCGATGTCGCCGGGGATCCGCCGCGGCGTCTGCGAGGCGATGGCGCCGGAACTCTGCCAGGCGAGAAGATTCATCGTCGCGTCGCCGACCTGGAGCGGCGGCGCGTCGAAGGCTTCGTCATAGGACTCGGCGGGAGCGGTCTCCGCGGTGTCGATCGCTGGGGGCACTTCCATGGCCGGCTTCGCAGCGGCCACAGGTGCGGAGGTCGCGGCCTCGACGACGGGTTTGGCCTGGGCGGAGGGTTCGGAGGTCGCTGTGCTCGGTGCGGCGGCCTTCGACTCGGCGACTTGTGCAGAGGCTGGAAGCACGATCATGGAGGCGCCAACCAGGCCGAGCGCGAGCCACGATGGGTAACGGAGAGAAAAGGTGTTCATGGTGTTCCTCTGGGAGTCGATCGTGTCGATGACAGCGATGTGGAGCGGGAGGCCTTCAACGAAAGAGGTTCGGCTCCGTCGGCGGTCGAGATCTCATCGACGGCCGGGGTGTCGGTCCTGGGCTGGAGGTCTTGTGCCTGCGGGCGGCTGATCGGCGCCGCTGCCGCCATCAACTGCCGCGCGCTGTCCTGAACCGCACTGCGCGTCGCGGGCGAGAGCTTGCTGGCATCCATGAAGGCCCGGGCTTGATCGGCCTGCTGGGTCACTTCGAAGTAGAGCGCCAGGTTCGCTTGCGCCTGCACGTTGTCCGGACGCAGCTGCAAAGCCTGCATCAGGGGCAGTCGCGCATCGGAAAACAGGCCGGCGCGAAGGTTCGCGTAGCCGAGGTCGTTGAGTAGCAGGGCGTCGGTGGGGGTGCGCCGCTGCGCCTCCTTCAGCAGGCGCACCGCCTCCGGAAAGTCGCCGCGTTCGCCGGCCAGCAGCCCCTGCCCGCGATAGCCCGCCGCCTCCAGCTTCGTGCCCATGAGCCGCTTGTAGGCCGCTTCGCTGGCCTGTGGCTGCCCCGAATGGCGCAGGGCCTCGGCGCGCGTGCGCGTGGTTTCCGGCGTCACGCCCCAGCGTTGCTCGAGCGCATCGATGTGGGCCAGCGATGCGAACCACAGACCTTCCTGCTGCATCTGGTCGATCAAGCTGAGGTAGGTGGCCTGCGTGTCGATGTTGGCGCTCTCCTTGGAGAGGGCTGCAGCTTCCGCCGCCTGGCGCTGCTGACCTTCGGCGATGCCGGCGTAGCCGTCCTTGGTCGACGCGCAACCGCCGGTTGCGAGCGCAAGGATCAGCACCGCGGCACCGGCGGCGATGCGTGGCCGGCGGCGGGGCAGGGAGATAGGGGCATCGGTTGTCATTTCGCAAGTGCTCCGAGCGAACGAAAGACGGCCAGGAAGCCCGGTCCCGCCGTGATGATCACCAGCGCGGGCAGCAGAGTCACGACCATCACGCCGGTCATCTTGACGGTGATCTTGCCGATGCGCTCCTTGAGTTCCGACCGACGATGCTCGCGCAGCCGATCGCTGTACTGGCGCAAGGGCTCCTGAACGGCACCTCCGTGTTTGTCCACCTGCACGAGCAACGCGACCAGTCCGGTCAGGTTCTCGCTGTCGTGCAAGGTGGCGAGTCGCAGCAGCGAGTGCTCGCGCGTTCGTCCCTGTGCATACTGCCGGTTCGCGATCGCGAGTTCGTAGCTGAGCACCCGCAGCACATGGGAAAAATCGGTGGCCATGATCTGCAGGCTCTGGTCGAGGCTCAGGCCCACGCCCTGCAGCAGACGCAGCAGGTCCACGAAGAGCGGGAGTTCCTGCGAGACGCGCTCGCGGCGCGAGGCAGCCATCCGCGACAGCACCCATTTGGGGGCCATGAACCCGAACACGAACGCTGCCATGCCAATGGCCAGGTCTTCCCCGACGGAGAAATCCTTGCTCCACCCGATGAAGAAAAAAAGCGGCAGCAGGGTGGCCAGGGTCATGCGCATCACCAGGAAGATCAGCTGGGCCCGCAGCGAGGAGAAGCCGCATTGGTCGATCAGCTTGCGGTCTTCGTCGGCCACCAGGGCGCGACCGAGTCGGCTGTCGAGCCAATGAAAGGGCAGTTCCGCTTCGTTGCGTGCCGCGCCGAATGGATCCCCATCGGTCGTGGCGGCGGCCGGTGCCGCGATGTCTTCGGTGCCGTGCCGGATTGCGCGTCCCAGAACCTCGCCGCGCCGCGTGCGCTGCACTTCGCGTCCAACCAGCAAGCCCGCGATCAGCAGCATGCCGAGGGCGAGCAGTCCCAGACTCAGGGTGGCGATCTGCGTCGATGTCATGCGAGCCTCGCGAGCCGATAGAGCAGGAGCGCTCCCAACACCTGCAGCGTCACCGCGCCGACGACGAGGTACTGGCCGGTGGTGTCGTCCCACATGCGCAGAAAGTAGGCGGGATTCAGCGTGATGATGGCGGCGCCCACGCATACCGGCAGCAGACCGAGAATCCAGGCAGAGAGTCGTGTTTCCGCGGAAAGCGCCACGAGTTCGTGCTGGGCTTGCTCGCGGTCGCGCATGAAGTTCGCGACCCGTTCGAGCAGCAGGTCGGCGCGACCGCCATAGCGCACGCCCAGACCCAGGATCGAGGCGAGCAGGTACATCTCCTCGATGCGCACGCGTGCAGCCGCCTGGTGAAGCGCGTGATCCAGATCGACGCCGGCGCGCACCAGGGTCGCCGCGCGGTCGAGGTGCCCGCGCAGCGGTGCGCGGGTCGATGCGATCGCGAGCTGGAAGGCCGCCTGGGTCGAATTGCCGATGGTGATGAGACGGACCATGCCGTCGATGAAGGCCGGCAACTGGCTCACGATCTGCCGCCGGTGCTTTTGCAGGCGGAACCACAGTCCGAATGTCACGAGAACGAGCAGGAACACGAGCGCGCCCAACGCCGCCGGCCAGCCGCCGAGCGTGCCGGACAAGATCACGAGCGCAGCGATGACGAAGGCAATGAGCGCAAGCTTCGAACCGCTCACCACGCCCTCCAGCCAGCCAGGAACGAGTCGTTCGAAGTGCTTCTTGGGCGCCGTATCCTGTGCTTCGGCCGTAGCGGCATCCATCCAGGGATCGGACAACGGTGTGCCGGCCAGGTTCGATGCGTGGCTATCGCGTAGCGGTCCGAGCAACGGGTTCGCAGGCGAGGCCAGGCTCGAGGCGATCTGTTGCTTGAGATGCTCGCCCGTCACCTTGCGGACCTGGCGGTTCGCCGCCCACATCCAGAGCAGCAGGCCGGTCGCGGCCAGCAGCAACGCGATGACGAAAACGACGAGCAGCCCTTCACGCACGGCGTTCTCCCTGCGCGGCACGCGCAAGTCCCTGCCGGAAGCGGGTGATCTTCGGAGAGTGCGGCGCGATGCCCAGAGACACCCAGCGGTCCTTCTCCTCGCCGTCGGGCGTGACGACGGGTTCGTAGCGGTACAGCTCCTGCATCGCCACCACGTTGTCGTTCACGCCGGTCACTTCGCTCAGCGAGATGATGCGGCGTTGCCCGTTCGACATCCGCCCGATCTGCACGATGAAGTCGATCGCGCTCGCGATCTGCCTGCGCAGGCTCACTTCGCTGCCCTGGTAGCCCGCGAAGCCCGCGAGCATCTCGAGCCGGTAGAGGCATTCGCGCGGCGAGCTCGCATGGATCGTGCCCATCGAGCCTTCGTGGCCGGTGTTCATCGCCTGCAGCATCTCGATCACCTCGGCGCCGCGCACTTCGCCCACGATGATGCGGTCGGGCCGCATGCGCAGGCTGTTGCGCAGCAGGTCGCGGATCGACACCACCCCCTGGCCGTCGAAGCCGCCGGGACGGCTCTCGAGCCGCACCACGTGGCTGGTGCTCAGCGAGAGCTCGGCCGTGTCCTCGATGGTGATCACGCGCTCGCGGGCCGGGATGAAGCTGGCCAGTGCATTAAGCAGCGAGGTCTTGCCCGAGCTGGTGCCGCCGCTCACGAGCACGTTGCAGCGTGCGCGCACCGCGATCTCGAGCAATTGCGCCATGCCGGCGTCGAAGGTGCCGAGCTTGACCAGGTCGGCCGGCGTGAGCGGCTCCTTGCGGAACTTGCGGATCGAGACCGACAGGCCGTCGATCGCGAGCGGCTCGATGATCACGTTGATGCGGCCGCCATCGGGCAGGCGCGCGTCGACCATCGGGTTGGCTTCGTCGAGCCGGCGTCCCAGCGGCGCCAGGATGCGGCGCACGATGCGCATCACGTGCTCGGAATCGGCGAAGCGCAGCGTCTCGCGCTCCAGCATGCCGTGGCGCGAGACGTAGACGTTCTGGTAGCCGTTGATCAGGATGTCTTCGACCGCGGGGTCGTTGAGCAGGTCTTCCAGCGGACCGAAGCCCGCGAGTTCCTTGGTGAGCGCATCCGAGATGAGCTGCATCTCGCGGTCGTTGATCGGCACGCGGCGCAGGCGCACGAAGCTGTCGACCTCGAGCTCGACGAACTGCTGGATCGAGGCGCGCGACCAGCGGCCGAACTCCGCGCCCAGCTCCTCGATACGGCTGAGCAGGTGATCGTGCGTCCAGCTCTTGATGTCCTGGAACTGCTGGGAGGTGATGAACGCCTGGTCGTCGTCGGCGAATTCGATATCGGTGGACATGGGCTGTTCAACCTTGGGTGGGGCTCTTGCGGAAGCCGGTGACTTTCGACATCAGCGCCGTCCAGCGTGGGTCCTTCGCCGGCTGCTGGCTGGAGCCAGAGGTGTATTCCTGGTGCAGGCCGCGTGCGAGGCCCGCGATGGCTTGCGAGTACGGGTCGCTGCGCGCGGTGCGCACCAGCATCTCGCCGCGGCTCGAGGCCGCCAGCAGTTGCGTGCTGCGCGCGGGCAGCACGTGGCGCAGTGGCAGTTCGAGCCGCTCGGCGATGTCCTTGGCTGCGAGGCCCACGTGGCTGTCGAACTTGTTGACCACCAGCGACATCTGGTCGGTCTCGAGGCCGCGCGTGCGCAGTTCCTTGAGCATGTTCGCGGTGGAGACGATGGCGCCGATGCTCTGGTCGCAGACGACCCAGCAGCGCTGCGCTTCCTTCGCGGTCTGCGCCACGAAGTCGATGGTCGAGAAACCGCCGAGGTCGGCGATCTGGAAATCGAAGAAGTCGCCGAGCCGCTTGATCAGCGCGACCGAGTCGGAGTGGGAGATCTCGCGCATCTGCGCGAGGCTCACGGGCAGCGGCAAAACGGCGGTGCCGCTGCCATGGTGCGCGAGCGCGGTGTGCAGCAGCGTCTGGTCGAGCCGGCGCAGGTTGCGTACGGCATCCACGAAGCTGAAGCCGCTCTGGGTGCCGAGATAGAGCAGGCCATCGCGCGCCGGCAGGCCGAGGTCGAGGAGTGCGACGCCATGGCGCGCGCTGCGCGGCCCGGGCTGGGCGGCAGGCTGGGCAAGTTGCTCGTTGAGCAGCAGCGACAGGCTGGTCGCGAGCGTGGTCACGCCGACACCGGGACGCGCACCGAGCAGGGCGAGCGTGCAGCCGCGCGTGCCGTTGTTCTGCTGGGTGCTGCGACGATCGAGCAGCTTGCGCAGGGTGTTGATCGCTTCGGCGGGCGGTGCCGCCATGTCGATGAAGTCGTCCACCCCTGCGCGCAACGCCGCGAGCATCGAGGCCGGCTCGGCCGAGACACCGGTGGCCAGCACCGGCAGCGTGGGCCAGTCGCGCCGCAGGTGCTGGTGCAGATCGGCTGCCGCCGCCGTGTTGTCGCCGGAGAAATCGATGAAGACGGCCACCGGTCCGAGCAAGGTGATGCGTTCGTCGATCGACTTGACGTCGGGCGACAGCATCACCACGGTACCTTGCCGTCCAAGCGCATCCGTCAGCCACGTGATGTGGCTGTTGCTCGGCGAAGCGAAGAGGTAGGTCTCTGCGCCGATTTCGGGGAGGCTGTCGCGGGGAGCATTCATGGCGTCTGGCGGCACGCTCGTGGTCGTCCTTGTCAGCGCGAGAAACCGGGGACGACGTTGCCTCCGGCGGGACCCAACAGGTAGGAGCGCCACACGGCGCCATCGCGCTGTTCCGCGGTACCTGGCAGGTAGGGGGTGAGGTCGGTGTCGCGCGCGATCGGCTTCACGAGCTGCGGCGTCACGATGATGACGAGTTCCTTTTCGTTCATCTGGTACTTGGTCTGCTTGAAGAAGCTGCCGAGTACCGGCAGGTCGCCGAGCAGCGGAATCTTGTCCGCGTTCGACGTGGTCGAACGGCTGACGAGGCCGCCGATGATGAAGCTCTCGCCGTCGCCGAGTTCGACCGTGGTGTCGGCGCGCCGCGTGGTGATCGCGGGAACCGCGACGCCGTTGATGCTCGAGGCGTTCGTGTAGTCCAGGTCGCTGGCTTCGGGCGCGACCTTGAGCGCGATGCGATCGTTCGACAGCACGGTGGGCGTCAGCTTGAGGCCAATGCCGAAGGGCTTGTATTCGATGGCCGTGGAGCCCAGACCCTGGGGAACCGGGACCGGCAACTCGCCGCCCGAGAGGAAGCTCGCGCTCTGGCCCGACATGGCGACCAGCGTGGGCTCGGCCAGGACGCGGGCCATTCCGTTGCCTTCGAGGAAGCCCACGTTGAGGCCGATCCCCGCCTTGCCGAAGTTCAGCAGCAGGCCGAAGGCCTGCGCGAGGGGCAGGTTGTATTCGCTGGTGATCGAGCCGTCGCCGCCGAAGGTGGCCTTGGTCAAGGAGCTGGGCGTGAACACGCCGAAGCTGAAGCCGTGCGAGTTGGTGCGGGTGCTGAAGAGGTTCAGGCCCGCTTGCTTGAGCACGCTGCGATTGAACTCCACCACCTTCACGGCCACCTGTACCGTGTGGCTGCGCACGTTGACGCTCGAACGGTCGATGACGGTGGGCTTTTCCTCCTGCGTGGACAGCAGCGCGGTTTCCCGTGCGCGCTGGTAGTCCGGCAGGCTGTCCATCGAGCCGGCCAGCGCGATGCTTCGGCGTTGCACGTCCACGGTGTACGTGGTTGCCGCGGATTGGCCCTTTTCCCAGACCATCAACGTGGTGCGGCCTGCGGTCTTGCCCGTCACGAGCAGACGCGCGGCGGGAGAGCCGGAGGTCTTGCGCGTGACGGTGACGCCGGCGACCGCCTCGTCGGCAATGGCGAGCCGGTCGACGCCGCGTTCGATCAGGAGCTCCCGCTGCGTGCCCGCTGCGACCACGAACGGCGTCGCGTTGCCCGCCGTCGTTTCCGGTGCCGAGGCGGCCAGCGGCCAGGCTGCGGGTGCCGCCAGGCAGAGAGCCAGCACCGAAGGCCGCAACAGATGTGGAAGGCGGCGAGCGGTGTGGATGGTCGGGGAGCGGTTGGTGTCCGGCATGGATCTGCTTTCAGGGCAAGGTCGTTGGATGCTGTTCGAGTCAGTAGCGAACGGTCTCGCTGCGGTCGCCGCGGATCATTTCCACCTCGAGACCCGCTCTCGCGCCGGAGCCGGACGAGCGCGGAGCGGTCCTTGCGACGGCGCGGGCTTCCGTGGCTGGACGGCGTCCGCCGGCACTGCCTCCCGACACCAGGTCGGAGGTCGTCAAGCCGGCCTGTGCCAGGTCCAGGCCCTCGAGCGGCGGACGCGGCGGTTCGCCGCGCTTCGGTGGCTGTGGTTGAAGCGCCGTCGGCAGCTCCGCGAAAAGGGCCGGATCGGGCATGGCCGTGTCGAGCGGATTGCGCAGCGCGAGCAGCAGTTTCCCGGTGGATTCCGCCGAGGTGAGGCGGTTGATGTCCTGCACGGGCACGGCGAGCACCGCGGTGCGCGGCGGCTCGTTGTTGCGCTGTTGCACGGCGGGATTGCCGCTGTTGCGGCTGTCCACCGGCGCCTTGGAAGACATGCCGTCCACCGATGCGTTGCCGAAGGCGAGCACGCGCTTGCGTGCCATCAACAGCCGGGCCTGGCTGCGGTCCACGTCCTTGCCGTCGGACTTGAGCATCACGAAGACGTCCACGAAGTCGCCGGGCTGGACCTTGTTGCCCACGCCCATCACTTCGTCGGCCCGAATCGCCACGGCGCGCTCGCCTTCCTCGACGCGCAGCGCCAGGCCCGAGACGAGCTGTCCTTCGAGCAAGGGGGAGCCTTCGCCGAGGTCGATGACCGGCACCCGGCCGGCCAGCGCGCTCGTCTCCTTGAACGCGCCGGCGGGATTGATCGTGAGTTGTTCGACGCGCAGCGCGTCGGCAGGGATTTCCTGTCCGGCCGCGAGCGGCTTGGCGGCAACGACAACGGCAAAAGTCGGCGCCTGCGCCTTGTCCGAAGGCTTGGCGGTCGCGGGTGCGGACGAAGCGCTTGCGGGTGTCTGCGGCGCGGGTTGGCGGCTCAACATCCAGGCATAGCCTCCGAGCAGGATCGCCAAGAGCACCAGAAGGGCGGCAATGATTTTGGTGAAGTTGATCATGAGGCTGCGTCGGATTGGAAAAGTGGGCAGGCGATCGGTGTCGGGGAGAAAGCCTGTGGCAACGAGCAGGCGGAACGCCTAACTCTGTCGTCCCCAGGCCATCCAGATCGCTGCGGTCATGGCGAGGTAAGCGGCGTAAGGAATGGGGCGGATCCGCTTGCCGGCTCCCTGGTTCTCGGCGCGTGGGGCACCCGAGAGGATCAGGGCGAGGCGAGGAAATATGGGCCAGCGATGCAGTACCCACCAGAGCAAGGCATGCAAACCGGCGATGAGGCTTGCGCCGACCCAGATCGGCAGCAGCGCGAAAGTGCCCACCCACAGTCCGAGCGCACCAGCAAACTTCACATCGCCAGCTCCCATGAGGCCGGCGACGTAGAAGATCAGGAGAAAGCCGAATCCGGTGGCTGCGCCTGTCAGGGCGTCGGGCCATCTGATGCCGAAGGGTTGCAGATTCATCGCTATCGCCCCCGCGGCAACGCCCGCACCGACCAGGACCAGCCAGTTTGGAACGCGCCGCTGACGAACGTCATAGACCACGACAAATAGCAACCACAACAGCCACAGATGGTGCATGCGTAAATTGCGAAATCAGGCGGGTGTGACGTTGGTTTTGATCTTGTCGAAGATTCCCTTCAAGATGGCCCCGACACCGCTGGTGGTTCCATTGCCAAAGACGGCGAGAAGAATCGTGGCCATCAGACCAGCAATGATTCCGTATTCGATAGCAGTGGCACCTTCTTCGTCGCGAATAAAACGAGTAATAGCGTTGAGCATGATTAACCTTTCAGAAAAAGTCGTTAACAAGGGCTGGCGGTGCGAATGTTATCCGGCGTAACTCTGTGTATCAACAAGGCAAACCCGATGGAAGGGAGTTCCGCTGTGCTAGTCAAGGATTGCTAGCACGATGGCTGCCAACTCCCACGGACATCGGTTGACCGGTCGGTCAGGGACGCTGAGTAACAGTTCGGAAACGATTTTTCCCTCTGTAGGCGTGCACCGACATCCCATGAAGACGGGAGGGAGTGTTACGGAACAGGGGTGCGCGAGAGGTGCGCGTTACGGGTACATGCGTGTTACGTGTTACGTGACACGACCCGAAAACGGTCAGATGTAACAGTCCAGAAAGGGTTGGACCGTGCGCAAAAAATCACAGGTTCAGGGCCTCAACCCTGTCTGCGAAGGGGGATCAGCCCAGGATTTCCTCGTGGAAGAGCTTCCACTCGCCGCCTTGGCGCAGCCAGTACTGGCGGCGCATCCGACCGCTGCGTTCCCCCTCGAACACCTCGCCGAAAGTGGCGACCATGGTGTCGTCGCTGTCGCGCCAATGGAGGTAGGAAACATCCTTTAACTGAATACGCCGGCCCTGGGCGTATTCCATTTCGTCGCGGACAATTGAAATTCCGTCGGCCGATTTTTTCGCTTGGCGCTGAAAATCGGGCAAATAGAATTTTTTCAATTGCGCTTCATTTCCCTGGGTCCGGGCGTCTTTCCAGGCATTGATCGCGCTGGTAAAGGATTGGGCATCCTTTTCGGCCTGGGGCTGGGAAATCCATTGCAGGCTGCGCGCGGTGACGACCGGTGTGGCGCCGATCTGCACCTTGCGCAGCAGCTGGCGCAGGTCGGGATTGGCCATGACCACGCAGCCGTCGCTGGCCAGCGGCGCGCGCGCGTACTGCTGCGAGGGCGTGCCGTGCAGCCAGATGCCGCCGCCGGTCTTGCCGCGGCGCTGGTCGTAGGCGTTCGGGTAGTTGATCGGCAGTGCGCCGGCGCCGTAGAAGTCCTTGAGCGACTTCGGGTCGAGGCTGCTGGTGATGAAGTACACGCCCAGCGGGGTGCGCGCATCGCCCTCGATCGCCTTGTCGATGCCCGACTTGCCGACCGAGATGTAGTAGTCGGCCACGAGCTTCAGGCCCTTGTCGCCGTTCTCGAGCAGGTACAGGCGCGAGCGCGAGGCGTCGATGGCGATCGCATAGCGGCTGCGCGTGGACAGCTCGAGGAACTGCGAGGGCACGGTGTTCGGCGGTGGCCGTTCGCGCAGCGCCTGCAGGCGGCGGCGCGATTCTTCCTGCAGCTCGGCCATGGCCGGGTTGCCCTTCAGGCGCGCCACGCTGGCGGCGTCCGAGAGGCTGTGCACGGCCGGCACCTGCGAGGCGAGCAGGTCGCCATACACGAGCTGCGCGAGCTGGAAATTCGGGAAGTCGCGCACCAGTTCGCGCGCCTTGGCCAGTGCGGGCCGCGGCTGGCCGCGGCCGAAGAGTTCGTAGATCGCGATCAGCCGCGCCTCGGCGTTGCCGGCTTCCTGGATCGAGCCCGCGGGCGGCGCCTTGC